>NZ_CAXTNP010000034.1:0-37537 GCF_964245575.1 uncultured Nostoc sp.
CTCCCCACTCCCCACTCCCCAAGATACCGTTGCAATAAACCAATTACAACTTCGGGTATTTCCAAATGAGGTAATATTCCTGCATCTGCGATCGCATAAAAATCTTGAATTGCACTTGTATTTAAATTTGCCAAGCGTCGTCCTAATTTGATGCTGGTAAATTGTGCCTTTTCTCCCCAAAAAATTACCGTGGGAGTTGTCAGTTGTTTAATATATAAACTCAGGTCAAAATAAAGATCGCCCCGCAAAAATGACAAAGCAGCAAACTTGGCATTAGGCTGTTGTGCAGAGGTTAAATAAGCCTCCACCATTTCTGGAGATACTCGTTGTGACTTGGCAAACAGAAAGCTTTGCAAAAAATTTCGGACTGCAATTTCATTTTCAGCACCAAGCATATAAATAAAATTGTCCAACAGAGGCGCATTGATTACCGAAAGCGGAAGTCTGCGTCCAGCACCCTGCCCAAAATCATCAAATCCAGAGGGGGACACCAAAAACAGTCCTTTAAATAAATTGGGTTGAACAATAGCTAGGCGAATAGCAAAAGCGGCTGTTAGAGACGAGGCTACCACCGTCACTGGTTGACGACAAGTTTCGATGATAAACTCTGCGATCGTGCTGAGATAATCCCTAATTTTATAATCCCGGACTGGATGAGCCGATTCTCCCCAGCCGATTAGATCGGGAGCTAAAATGTGGTAATTAGAGGCAAAAGCCGGGTAAACTTTAGACCATTCATACGCAGATGCCCCACCACCAAAGTTATGGAGAAACAGTAGTGGAGGTAAATCTTCAGTATCAGCGAACGCCCAAGGTGCATTCGTTTGGGTATAGTAAACCATTGCCCCCAAGGATGTATGGATAAGTTTATGTCCAAAGCCAGGAGGTTGAAACTGAAGCATAAAATTAAAAAGTATAGTTTAATGGCACTTTACCCGAAGGCAAAATTACGAGGTATAAAGTCAAGCTTACCGATAAATATCAGAGTAAGTAAAATCTTTGTCTCTTAAGCTATTTCATATTTAATTTGCATACAGTCAAACTAATTCATAATTCATTCTTATTTTTTGTCGGCATCTCCTGTGATTTGAACAAGTTGATGGAGGTTATCGCCACTAATATGATAAGCTGCCCCAAAACCAACTACAAAACGACCTTCACTCGGAGTTAGCTGAAAAATCCGAAAGTCAGACAAACCGCGCAAAACCTCAATAATTTGACCAAACCGCCCTTGAAATTGCTCAACAATTTGATTCCACTTATCAGTTTCACGCTCTATCAAAGTTGCCGTACAATCAAAACTCAAACGGCGACGGGCAAAAATTAGATTACTCTTGGCTTCATCCTCGATAAACAAGACACTAACATGAGGATTGTCATAGAGATTTTTGGTATGAGTTGCAAGACCACTGACGTAAATGTAGATGTTTTTGGAATCATCAATTACAAAGGGAGCATAACTAGCATTGGGTATTGCTTGGGCGCTCACGGTGCTAATGATTACACTCTCAACTTCTTCAGTAAACTTTTCGTACTCAGCTTGAATGTTTTCAAGTTGACTCATAAGTAAATTATCGTTTAATTAGTAACAATTAATTATTGTAACGTGATTGAGCGATGTCTACGACGGGCTGTTTAGCGTCGCATGAAATGCCAAATATTTTGCTTAATTATAGCTAGACTAAAACTTGTGATAAAAAAGAATTAGCTCGAATTTATACATTTAGTTTTCTGCTTTTTTGCTTATGTTACAACCAAAGATTGCAAAATATCTTTATAATACGCAATAAATTAAATACAATTTATTTAAGCATAATTACATATATAAGGTTCGGTGATGGCGGCGTTAGGGCAATTGGTAAAGCTGATGCCCAAACACCCGCAATGTTTGTACTGCGGGATTTGCATCCATTTGTGAAAAATCTGACTACCGAGAAGAATGCCCGAATTGTGCGGGGTTAAAGCGATCGCAGCGCTAATTGCTGGAACAATCCAAAGTAACGCCAAAAATCCCAAAAGGCTTTCCATAGAAAACATCCCCATTCTTTAGATGTCTCACAGGTTATCTGCGATCGTCTACGTCACTCCTATTTTTGCTTGAGAGATTGATGTATGCGTATTCCGCATTTTTTTTTGGGAATTCTAATAAAGAATCAGAAAGTAAAGCACCATGACAGACAACCAAAATCAACCCAGAGATTATGATGCAGTGTTGGGAGGACAATCTCCGCCTCCTGTGGATGGAGTAGTTTTAGGAGGAATTGAGGGAGTTAAACGTTGTTTATCAAATCCTGTGACTCAAGTGCGGGTTGCTGCACTTAGCGAAGCCTTGAAATATGGCGATACTGGGTTGGATGTATTAATTCAAGGATTGCAAGATAAATCTAGGTTGGTGCAGCGTTTTGCTTATCGACTATTGCGCCAAAAAGTAGAACCGCAAGTCAAACAAGCTTTACAAACATATAAACCTTGGTACTTGGAAGAGAGATTTAACGAGTATCCAATGAATGCTAGTCTATTTGCAAATCGGCAAGTTGTAGATTTCGATCCAAATGTAGGTATTGCCGAACCTGTTAATAATGCTTATGCTCTTAGATGTGGGCATTATGAATATGAGCAGAATTTACCAAGTCAACTTAGTAGACTTCTGGAAGAACCCAACAGCGATAAATTAGAAGCTTTAGTGTTTGGTTTGTGGGTGGAAGCATACGAAATAGATTCAAGTATTATTGTCCAAGCTTTAGTTGATGCTAAACAACGTTTAACTAATCTTAAAGCTGTTTTCATCGGTGATATTGATTCTCATGATTGCGAAATCTCTTGGATTCGACAAAGTAATATAAGTCCCATTTTGCAGGCTTATCCTAAACTGGAAATTTTGCAAGTTCGTGGAGGGGATGGTTTACAATTTAGTCCGCCGATACGACATAATAACCTGAAAGCGTTGATTATTGAAACTGGGGGTTTAAGTCGAGATACTGTTACCCAAATTTTTCAGATGAATCTGCCAGCATTAGAACATTTGGAATTATGGTTTGGCAGTGATAATTACGGCGGAGATTGTTGGGTTGAAGATTTAAATCAGGTTCTATTTGAAGAAAGATTTCCCAAGTTAAATTATTTAGGATTACGCAATAGCCAATTTACCGATGAAATAGTCAGCGTTCTTGTAGGTTACCCAATCATTGATTCTATCTGCGTACTTGACCTTTCAATGGGAACGCTGAGTGATGCTGGTGCAAAAGAATTGCTAAATTGTTCTGCGATAAATAATCTTGATATTCTCAATATTTCAGAGAGCTTTTTATCTCAGGAAATGATTGAAAAGTTCTCTAAGTTGGATGTGCGTGTTTTGGCAAATAATCAGAAAGAAGAAGATGACGATAGCTATATTCATAGTCGCTATTGTTCTGTTTCTGAGTGAAATTTACAGCACTGGGGGACTGGAAGTTACGGCTACACAGACAAAACCCGCACTTCAACAAGCTCAGTGACCACCTGCGCGGGTTAAAAAACTTTCTCTTAATTAGTTCAATTTTAACTATGAATAATAACTCTAATCAACCCGGAGAATTTGACGCAGTACTTGGTGGAGAACAGCAGACTCAAAACTACGCTGTAGTTTTGGGAGGAATTGAGGGAGTTAAAAATCGTCTAAATAGCGAAGATGATGAAGTCAGAATTGCGGCGCTTGAAGATGCGCTTAAATATGGTGATGCAGGAGTAGATTTAATTATTGAGGAGTTATATAACTCTTCAGACAAAATACACGATCGTGCTATTTGGTTACTACGCAAAGCGGGTATTAAAGGCAAACAGGCATTACTAGATTATGACCATTGGTTAGTTTTAACTACATTTAACAATTGGGAAGATTACTATTATGACAGATATGACAGAATTAATGACCCAACAGACACAGCATACCGTGTAAATAGTCAATATAAATTATCGCGCTTGCTGCAAGATCCCAAAGCTAAGGATATAGAAGCAATCAAATGCGGAATGTATTACAAAGACCCAAATTGCAAAACCGCTTTTAAAGATTATGCTGACACTCTTGTTAAGGATCGGGAATTACTTACTAATTTAAAAGCAGTATTAATTGGAGATAACTGCGATATTATTAATATTAAATATAGAGAGTCAAATATTAACATAACTAGTATTCATCCTCTACTAAAAGCTTATCCTAACTTAGAGTTACTTCACATTCGTGGTCAAATGCTTGAGGAAGATATTCTCAAGCCTGAACTAAAAATACTACAAGTTCGGAATTCTCAAAATAATTCTATTATTCCAGTCAACCTTTTAAAACATGGGAGTTTAAAAACTCTGATTATTGATGCTGATGGTATATCTGATAGTAATCTTGCGAAAATTTGCAATTTAGATTTACCATCTCTAGAGTACTTTGAGCTATGGCTAAGTAGAAGCAATTTAAGCAATATCAATATCGATAGTTTAGCACCTGTACTTTCAGGTAAATCTTTCCCTAATTTGGTGTATTTAGCAGTAAGAAAATGCGGAAATATGAGTGAAGTTACTCGGGCTATTGTTAATTCTCCAATCATGAAAACTTTGAAGATACTTGAGGTAACAGATGGAAATATAAGTAGTGGAGGTGCTATGGCTTTGTTAAAGTCTCCAACAGTTAATCGCCTACACACTCTCAATGTTTCTGGAAATCGTTTACATAAAAATACAATTGAGCAACTTTCTGAGTTGAAATGTCGAGTAATTGCAGATTCTCAGTTTAGCGATCGCTATTACTCACTCTGGGAATAAATTAATAAAATAATACAAGTTTATCTAAGATGAACAACAATCCAAATCAACCAAGAGAATATGATGCAGTGCTTGGTGGAGAAACACCTCCTGCTAGTCATGTGGTATTAGCAGGGATTGCAGGAGTTAAGAATCGCTTAAAAAGTGGAATTTTTGAAGTACAGGTTGCTGCACTTGCTGATGCATTAAATTATGGAGATGCAGGTTTAAATTTGGTGATTGATGCCTTGCAAGATTATTCACATAAGATTCACCAAATTGCAGTTGAACTATTGCAAGAAACAGAAGGGAAAGGTAAGCAAGCACTTTTAGGCTGTGAACCTTGGTTATTTTTTGCAACTTTAAAAGATTGGACATCGGAAAATTTTAATCCGAAAGCTGGTATCACTAATCCATCTGAGACAGCCTATAGAGTAAATATTGAGCAATTAAAGTTACTATTGCAAGACTCACAAGTTAGCCAAATTGAAGCTTTAATTTGTCATTTATCTGGGTACGACTGTTATTACGAAGTTAGCCAAGATTTTTATAGTTATGTTGATATTCTCTTTGAAGCGCGTCAGCAATTAACTAATCTTAAAGCTTTGTTTATAGGTGATTGTCGAGATAATTACTACAAAAAATCTTATATAGGTGTGGGGGATATGACTTTAATATTAGAAGCTTGTCCTAATCTAGAAGTGCTACATATTCGTGCTTGCTGCAACGAACTAGAATGTGAACAGCTACAACATAATAATTTGAAAACTCTAATTATTGAGACAGCAAATATTAGTGATGTAGCCATTTATCGCCTTTGCTCACTTTATTTACCAGCGTTAGACTATTTTGAATTATGGATGGGTAGACCTTCTGAACATAGTTGTAATGAGACTATTGACAGCATAAAACCAATTCTTTTTAGTGAATCATTCCCGAACTTAAGCTATTTAGGTTTGCATAGCGATTATGCTGATGCAATTGCTGATGCGATCGCACAATCTTCTTTCATGGCTGAATCTCCCATTATTGCGACTCTTGAAGTACTTGATTTATCAATGGGAAACTTGACTGACACAGGTTTGAACGCTTTAATTGAATCTCAAGCAATTATTAATTTACATACCCTCAATATCGCTCACAATTACGTATCAGAAGAATTTATTCAGGAGATTAAACAATCATCGCTTATTGATTGTTTATTGATTGCTCATTCTCAAGAAAAGATATATGACGGGTGTAGTGCTTCTCGCTACTCTACGTTATACGAATGAAAATTTTTACCTATCAATTAGGATTAGCCAAAATGAACAACGATCCAGATAAACCGAGAGAATTTGATGCAGTACTTGGGGGACAATCAGCACCTCCTGCTAGTGGTGTGGTTTTAGGAGGAATTGAAGGAGTTAAAAATCGGTTTAAAAGCCCTGAAGCTAGAGAAAGAGCATTTGCATTGATTGATGCTTTGCGCTATCAAGAAGAAGGTTTTCAATTGGTAATTGAAGCCTTGAAAGACCCTTCAGATAAAGTGCAGATGTTTGCTGCTCGTCTTCTCCGGGATAAAGGTGAACAAAAGGGTAAACAGGTTTTATTGAGACATAATCCTCAGCAATGTTTTACGATGCTAGAAGATTGGCAATTTGAAACTTTTTATCCAAATATTGGAATCACTTCTGCAATTAGTACAGCTTACAATGTTAACCTCTATCGTGAGGAGCCAAATCCTCGTGGAGGATTTCGTGTAGTTGAAGATTTTAATCTAGATGCTCTTCAATTATTCCTCAATGATATCCAAGTCAGTGAAGTTGAAGCTTTAGCTTGTTGGATGCCTGATGAAAGATATTTACAAATATATCACGAAGAGTGTCAGACACTTCTAAATATGCTTTGGAAAGCTAGTCAAAAGTTAATAAAATTAAAAGCTTTATTTATTGGCGATCGCCGTCAACATGAATATAAGAAATCACGTATTTATTTAAGTGATATGATTTATATTTTAGAGAATTTTTCCAAATTAGAAGTGCTGAAAATACACGGAAATCCTGATAATAATCTCTTTTCAAAAAAACTCTACCATCCATCTTTAAAAACTTTACTCTTAGAAACAGCAGATAACAATGCTAGCACATTAGCACAAGTATGTACTCTGGAATTGCCATCACTTGAATATCTGGAATTATGGGGAGGACGCTGTAGATATTCACATTTTGATTTTTTTGAGACACTATTTTCAGGTGAATTACTTCCTAATTTATCTTATCTTGGTCTACCAAGCTTTGAAAATACTGACGTGCTTGTAGAAGCTTTAGTACAATCTCCAATTATTGAACGTCTAGCTGTGCTTGATATATCGATGGGAACTTTAACTGATAAAGGTGCAGAAAATTTGCTAAACTGCCCAAGTGTAAATCGGCTTTACACACTTAATATTTCCAAAAACTGCATATCCCCACAGATGGTTCAACAATTGTCTCAACTTGATTGTCGATTAATTGCAGATTCGCAAGAAGAAAATGAGAACTACCGTCGAGGAGGATCGGCTTCACGTTATTACGCATTATACGAATAAACAATATATCAAAAATGCTAAATTTCATTCTCATCGCCAACCCTGAAAATCGCCGTGTTGGTTTCTTTCAACAAGCACTAACTCATTTCAATTTACCACCAGCCACCGTAGTAGATTACGCAGATTTAATATCAGGTAAACAAACTCTCGCACAATTCAACGCACCTAACACGATTATCCGCTTTGATTCTCCAGAAAAGAACTTTGATATTGATAAAGCCATCATTGGGGAAGGGAGTAGCGAGTGGGGAGTAGGGAATGGGGAGATTTTTAATCATCAACGTATCAGTAAAGAAGCGGCGACAAAATTAGAATTCGACAAAGGACTCATCCTCTACCCGCGACAGTGGTATTTAGGCTGGCGATATCTCCTGCAAAAATGGGAATCTCAACTTACTCCACTCCAGGGTTACTTCATGAACCATCCCCAAGATATCGCTGTGATGTTTGACAAACCAGCTTGTCACGAAAGATTCAGCCGTCATAATATCCCCGTTCCTCGTTCTCTAAGTAAAATTCACAATTACGAACATTTGCGCGAACAAATGCAAACACAGGGAATAGAACGAGTATTCGTCAAACTCTCCCACGGTTCCGCCGCTTCTGGAGTCGTTGCTTATCGCGCAAATTCGCGTTTTGAATCAGCCATAACTACTGTTGAACGAGTGCGAGAAAATGGGCAAACTCTGCTTTACAACTCCCGTAAAATTAGGCACTACACTCGCCGCGAAGAAGTCGCCGATATCATCAACATCTTGACAGCAGAAGGCGTACAAGTTGAAGAATGGCTACCCAAAGCACATTTGCAAGAATGCGGGTTTGATGTGCGTGTAGTAGTTATTAATGGCGAAGCACAGCATATCGTTGTTCGCCTTGGTAAAAGTCCGATGACAAATTTGCATTTGGGGAATGAACGGGGAAATACTGAGGAATTCTTAGCAAAACTTGGTGTAGAAAATTGGGGGATAATGAAGCGAACTTGCGAACAAGCAGCAGCGTTATTTCCTAATAGTTTATATTGTGGAGTGGATTTACTAATTTTACCAGATTGGAAAACTCATGCGATTTTAGAAATTAATGCTTTTGGTGATTTATTACCGGGTATTTTGTGGAATGGAATAGATACTTCTACAGGTGAAGTTAAAGCAATTTTGGCAAGATAAATGTAGGGTGCGACTATAAATTAGGATTAACCAAAATGAAGAACAATTCCAAACCAAGAGAATTTGACGCAGTACTTTGTGGAGAAGCGCCACCTCCTGTTATTGGTGTGGTTTTAGGAGGAATTGAAGGCGTAAAAAGTCGCTTAAAAAGTTCGGTTCTTGAAGTGAAAATCGCTGCTCTTTCTGAGGCTTTGAATTATGGGGATATGGGTTTAGATTTAGTGATTAATACTTTAACGGATTCTTCCGAGCAAGTGCAGCGTTTTGCTGCAAGGCTATTGAAGAGAAGTGGAAATAAAAAAGTGAAGCAAGCAGTAATAGATTATGACATTTGGTTATTTTTTCATTTGCTAACAGAATGGAAATTTGAAAATTTTGACCCCTCTATTGGTATCACCAATACAATTGATACAGCCTATGTCCTTGGATATATTGAATATACCCCTTTCGATTTTAGCCAATTTGAAGCTTTGCTTCGGGACTCTCAAGCCGATAAAATCCAGGCTTTAGTTTGCCAAATATGGGCAGAGGATTACCGTAATACAAGGGCTGGTAATATCATAAAAGCTATTTCTTCTGCATATAAGGAACTGACCAGTCTTAAAACTCTTTTCATTGGAGATGGGTATGATGAACCATACAAAATTTCTTATGTTTCTTTAGGTGATGTTAGCCCAGTACTGACCGCTTATCCAAACCTAGAAGTCTTACAAGTTCGTTGTGATGATTCTCTAGAGTTCAGTCCACTACAACACGATAGCTTAAAGACATTGATTGTTGAAACTGGTCACGGACTCAGCTATAAAACTATCGATCAAATTTGTGTTCTTGAACTGCCCAATCTAGAGTATCTAGAATTATGGCTGGGTAGAGACGATGATTTCCATTATGAAGGAATAAATTCAGGTATCAGCAGATTGATACCTCTTCTGAAAAATCAGTTATTTACTAAATTAGAATATTTAGGTTTAAAGAGTTGTGAGTATGCAGATGAACTTACTGGATTTTTAGTGGAATCTCCTTTAATAGATAATCTTAAAGTATTGGATTTATCAAGGGGAAAATTAACAGATAAAGGCGCACAAGTTTTACTTAACTGTTCAAAAATCAATGATCTCCATATACTGAATGTTTCTATGAATCGTTTATCTCCAAGTATGATTGAGCAGCTATCTCAACTCAATTGTCACGTAGAAGCAGAACCACAAGATACTGAAAGTATTAGAGGGTTGCGCTATTGGTCTCTGTATGAATGAAATAAAAAATAGAAACTAAATCTCGTTCCTCTCTGCGCCTCTGCGTGAACTTAAAAATATGTAGGCGATCGCTAAAATTTCTCAAGCATAATTTCTATTCTGAATTTCTTATTTTTCCTCGCTATGTTCAATATGAATCAAATTGTCGGAACCCACGATATCTTATTTATCACCCTAGACACATTGCGTTACGATGTAGCTAAAAACCTACTCGCACAAAAACGCGCTCCAAACTTAGCAAAAGTACTCTCAAAAACAGGCTGGGAAGAACGACATTCACCCGGAAATTTCACTTATGCTTCTCATCATGCGTTTTTCGCAGGTTTTTTACCCACACCTGTAACACCTGGAATTCACCCCCGCCTTTTTGCTTTGGGATTTGAAGGAAGTACCAGCACAACTGATAAAACTTGTGTGTTAGATAGCTCAAATATTGTTAGTGGATTAGCTGCTAAGGGATATCATACAGTTTGCATCGGTGGAGTTGGTTTTTTTAACAAACGCAGCCCTTTAGGTAATGTATTTCCTTCAATGTTTGCTGAAAGTTACTGGAGTCCAGAGTTAGGTGTTACCAATCCTCTATCTACAGAAAATCAGGTAAATCTTGCGCGACAGATTTTAGAAAAAACGCCAAACAATCAACGTATATTTTTATTTATTAATATTTCGGCTTTGCATCAACCAAATTATTTCTATCTTCCCGATGCAAAAGATAAAATCGATACGATTGAATCTCACGCCGCAGCTTTGGAATACGTCGATCGCCAATTAGCCAAACTCTGGAATATTATACGACAAAGGCATTCTACTTTTTGCATTCTGTGTTCCGACCACGGGACAACTTATGGTGAGAATGGTTACACTGGACATCGACTCAGCCATCCTGTGGTTTGGACTGTTCCCTATGCAGAGTTTATTTTATGAAAATCTCACGCAGAGGCGCAGAGTTATTCTTTGCGTGAGACTTAAAACAAATTCTTAACTTGTCACTAAAATCCTTGAAATTCTATGATTAAAACCCAAAATCCCCAATCTAAAATCCAAAATCTAAAATCTAAAATCGCCCAGTCTCCTTATCAAGCATACGTCTATTCTTACCCCCACAAAACAGCCTACCGTCCCCTCACTCCACCTGTGTATCTCCCAGAACTTTGGGCGCAGCAAGATAGACAAGTGCTATTTCTCTACATACACATACCGTTTTGTGAAATGCGTTGTGGGTTCTGCAACCTGTTTACCACAGTCAGCCACAATGAAGATTTTATGAGTCAATATGTCCGCACAGTACAGCGACAGGCGCAACGGATGAAGGCGGTGTTGGGTGATGCGTCATTTGCTAGGTTCGCTATTGGTGGCGGAACTCCCACCCAATTACCCATTCAGCACCTCGAAACTATTCTCGATATTGCTGAAAATACGATGGGTGCAAAGTTACAGGTAATTCCCATTTCTGTGGAAGTTTCGCCAGAAACCGCCACTGAGGATAAGTTAAAGCTGTTGCGATCGCACGCCGTTGATCGTGTTAGTATTGGTGTCCAAAGTTTCATCGATTCGGAAGTTTTAGCAACCCAGCGCCGTCAATCTACTACTCAGGTTGAAGCAACCCTGACAAGGATAAAAGAGATTGGATTTCCCACTCTGAATATCGATCTGATTTACGGTTTACCCGAACAAACTGTAAATACTTGGTTGCAATCCATACAAGCTACTTTGCGCTTTCAACCAGAAGAAATTTATCTATATCCATTGTATGTGCGATCGCTCACAGGTTTGGGACGCACAGATCGAGAATGGGACGATATTCGTTTAGCTTGTTATCGGGAAGGGCGATCGCTATTATTGTCAGAAGGATATACGCAAGTTTCTATGCGGATGTTTCGACGAGTGGAAGTAGGACAAGGTAGCAATATTTCTCCCTCATCTCCCTCATCCCCCTTATCCCCCTCATTTCCCCCCTCTCCCGTCTACTGCTGTCAAGCCGACGGGATGATTGGTTTAGGTTGTGGCGCACGTTCCTACACTAATACTTTGCAGTACTCCAACGAATATGCAGTGGGAGCAAAGGGAATCAGCGAGATTTTACAAGCATATATTCAAACAGCAGATGAGTCATTTGATTACGCCCACTATGGTTTTCAACTAAATGCTGAAGAACAACATCGGCGGTATATTTTGTTATCATTGCTTTCCGATGAAGGATTGAATTGTGCTAGTTATCGTCAACAATTTGGTAGTGAAGTATACGCTGATTTTCCAGAATTTTCAGAATTGCTTGCTTTGAATTTGGCGATAAAAGATGAGGATATTTTGCAGTTAACTGAATTTGGCATTGAGCGTTCTGACACTATTGGCGCGTGGTTATTTTCTGATAAAGTTCAGGAATTAATGCAGGATTATGAGTTGAGATAGTGGGATTTAAAAAAGATTTGTATAGAAGCGATTAATCACATCTAGACGAAAATTGACAACTTAAATTTACGACGACTAATTTTAAGAAAAATATGACTAATAATCAAAATCAACCCAGAGAATTTGATGCAGTACTCGGAGGAGAAGCACCACCTACGACTGATGCTGTACTAGGTGGTATTGAAGGAGTTAAGAAACGTTTAGCAAGTCCTTATGTAGAAATACGTATAGCTGCCGTTCAAGATGCATTGAATTATCAAACAGGAGGGTTAAATTTAGTAATACAGTCATTGCATGATTCTTCAAGAAAAGTCCGTCAAGCTGCCTATAATTTATTACGTGAGAGAATTGAGCCTCAAGTCAAAAAAATTTTGCAGGAATATAAATATTGGGACTTATTTGAGCGAATCAGTGAAAGTTTAAACGAGGGTTATATTTATAATACTTTCAAAAAGTTATACAATCGGGAAGTTGAGGATTATAACTCTAAAATAGGTTTTCAAAATCATGCTGGAAAAGCTTACGTCATAGATGATGATAATTTGCTTAATCTTTTAAAAGATCCTCAAGCTAATAAAATAGAAGCTTTAATATATAGAGGATATTATGATACTCTACTTTTATCTCAAGAAATATTAAAAAATATTAAAGCTTTTTTTTATGGGCCATACGATTATGATTACCAAATTTCGTGGACGTATATTAGGGATATAAGCCTTATCTTAAAAGCATTTCCTACTTTAGAAATGTTGTTAGTTCGCGGTGGAGATTTTCAAGCAACCAGTTATCAATGGAAAGAATTCACTGCTTTACGTCACGAATATTTGAAGGTGCTAATTGTGGAAACGGGAGGATTAGGTCGTGACAAAATTGCTCAAATTATCTCTCTCGAACTACCAGCATTAGAACATTTAGAATTATGGTTAGGTAGTGCTCAATATGGTGGGAACTCTTCTATTGATGATTTAATGCCAATTTTATCAGGTGATTTATTCCCAAAATTGACTTACTTAGGACTGCGTAATAGTGAATATACTAATAATATTGCTGCTGCTATCGTTAACTCTCCTGTTATTAATACAATCAAAGTTCTAGACCTTTCATTAGGAGATTTAGGAGATGAAGGTGCTGAAACTTTACTAAATTGTTCTGCTATGAATAAGCTAGATATTCTGAACGTTTCTAATAGTTGTTTAACTGAAAAAATGGTTGAAAGGTTGAAAATGTTAGATGTCGAAGTTATCGCAGATACAGTAAAGGAGCCAGACGATCGCTATTGTTCTGTTTCTGAATAATCAAACTTACAAAAATTAATTTGGATATTCAATTAATATGCAACTCACTATCCTTTATCGCGGCCCTTTAATCAGTTGCAACTACGGTTGTGAATATTGCCCCTTTGCCAAACGCCAACAAACAGCCGCCGAATTAGCAATTGATCAACAAGCACTAGCACGTTTTGTCAATTTTATTTACCAACATCCCCAACATCAATTTTCTATTCTTTTTACTCCTTGGGGAGAAGCCCTAATCCATTCTTGGTATCAGCAAGCACTGATAAAATTAACGCATCTACCCAATGTTAATAAAGCAGCAATTCAAACTAATCTCTCCTGTAATTTAGATTGGGTAGAGGAATGTAACAAAGATAAATTGGCGCTTTGGGCAACTTTTCATTCTGAATGGGTGTCACGCGATCGCTTCTTAGCCAAATGCCTTAATCTAGACAACAAAAATGTCAAATTTAGCGTGGGAGTTGTAGGTTTTCCCAAGTTTCAAGCGGAAATAGCAGCTTTACGTCAGGAGTTACCACACCACGTTTATTTGTGGATTAATGCTGTCAAGGCAGAACTTCCTAATTTATCACCAGAAAATCGAGAATTCTTTCAATCTATTGACCCATTATATGAATTAAATACTCAACATTATCCTAGCTTGGGGCATTCTTGTCGGGCTGGAAAATCAGTAATTTCTGTTGATGGTGATGGGACAATGTATCGATGTCATTTTATTAAAGCAGCAATTGGTAATATTTATGATTCTGACTGGGAAGCAGCTTTGTTTGATCAACCTTGTACCAACCAAACTTGTCACTGTCATATTGGTTACGTTCATCTAGAATATTTAGAAATGAATAAGGTATTTGGTTCTGGTATTTTAGAAAGAATTCCTGATAATTGGGTTAATCAAAATTGTAATAATGCTATATAGCGTTTCCTAGTCATACAAGTTACATCTTAGCCCCCTCATCGCTTGCTCTTAGGGGGTTGGGGGTGGGGTTATCATAATTAATTATGCGGACATGATAATAGAGGGGCATGAGTTCATTCGCCATCTGTGCTGTTATGGGAACTTGTAGTAAATATGGAAGTAGGAGACAGTGAGCGATCGCTAGCCTTTTTACGTTGGTACAGACTTTGATTACTGGAAGCCCTTAATTTTTATATTTTTTTGATGAATTTATACTAGTATATTTCCGAAAGAATTATAGTTTTAATTAAGACTAACTAATTACTAGTTTGTAATAGTCTATTTATGAGCAATTTTCATCAACATGGAAAAGAAGACGCAACTCATAGCAGCGAGAATCGGCAATACGCCTCCTTAGTAGAACAACTTGATTTGATGATTCGGGCACGGTATCCCTTACTATATGTGATTACCGTTGAAGAAGAACCTGTGGAAGAAGTGTTGCAGCAAGTTGCATCGCGTTCTATGCCAAAACGACAAGTTTTATTTTGGGATATTGTCCGGGGTTGGAGTGATAATGGTGCAGATAAAGGTTCGGTGATGGCGGCGTTAGGGCGAATTGGCAAAGCTGATGCCCAAACACCTGCAATGTTTGTACTGCGAGATTTGCATCCATTTGTGAAAAATCCGACTACAGAGAAGAATGCCCCAATTGTGCGGGAATTGCGAAACTTGACGCGGGAGTTAAAGCGATCGCGTAAAATTATCATCACCACCAGCCATACTTTAGAACTTCCCGATGAGTTACTGCAAGAAGTGACAGTAGTGGATTTTCCCTTACCTAGCGTTAGGGAAATAGATAATTTAATTCAACAGTTAGTAGTACCAGATAAGTTAAATGTTTCCGGTTTAGCGCGGGAACAGTTAGTTAAAGCCTGCCAAGGTTTAAGTCGCACCCGGATTTCTAGAGTGTTGGCAAAAGCTTTAGCTGCTAAACAGCAGGTAAATGAGTCTGACATTGACGGCGTGTTAGAAGAGAAAAAGCAAGCAATCCGCCAAACTGGGATTTTAGAATTTTTCACACCACAAGAATCACTCAAACGAGTTGGTGGATTAGATCATCTCAAACAATGGGTACTAATGCGCCAAGATGCTTTTACCGAAGAAGCCAGACGCTACGGTATTCCTAACCCCAAAGGGATGTTACTTGTGGGCATTCAGGGAACAGGTAAATCCCTTTCAGCCAAGACAATTGCCCATGAATGGCGCTTACCGCTATTAAGATTAGATTCTGGGCGTTTATTTGGTGGGATTGTCGGCGAAAGCGAAAGCCGCGTGCGCCAAATGATTCAGCTAACCGAAGCAATGGCACCCTGCGTTTTGTGGATTGATGAAATTGACAAAGCCTTTGGTAATATTACCAGTAGCATTGATGGGGATTCGGGGACATCGCGCCGCGTGTTTGGCAGTTTGATTACCTGGATGCAGGAGAAAACCGCGAGTGTGTTTATTGTTGCCACAGCAAATAATGTTAAAATATTACCAGCCGAGTTGTTGCGGAAAGGGAGATTTGATGAAATTTTCTTTTTGAATCTACCTACAGAAGCCGAACGCCAAGAGATTTTTAAAGTTCATTTGCAACGGTTACGCCCCAATCGGCTGCGAGAATTTAACTTAGCTTTGTTAGCCAAACAGAGTCTCAATTTTAGCGGTGCGGAAATTGAGCAGGTAATAGTTGATGCCATGCACCAAGCATTTTCCACAAGAATTGAGGGACAGCGCCGAGACTTTAATACAGAGGATATTTTACAGGCTGTAGCGCAGACAGTGCCCTTAGCTGCGATCGCACATGAACAAATTGAAGCATTAAAGCAATGGGCAGCACAAGCCGGTGCAAGAACCGCCTCCAATGATGTGCTGTTAGTAGAAGAATTAAAACAATACTCAACCGAACAAGGAATAGGCCCTTTAGAAGTCGATTAAAATAGAAAAACTATGTGTTTCCTGCGCCTCGTTTTTTAATCCAAAATCTCAAATCCAAAATTGGTATTATGTCTCATTTCACAACTATAAAAGTCCAAATCAAACGCGGTGAAATTCTGCATCAAGTTTTGCAAGAATTAAACTATCAAGTTGAATGCAACACAAATGTACGCGGATATCGAGGCGATACGACTCAAGCCGAGTATGTGATTCGCCAGAAAAATGGTTATGATTTAGGTTTTCGCCGCAGTGGTGAAAATTACGAAATAGTTGCAGACTTTTGGGGAGCAAAAATTAATCAACAGCAGTTTGTTAATTCCATCAGCCAAAAATATGCTCATAAAACCTTGATGGCAACGGTGCAAGAACAAGGCTTTAATGTGGAGGACGAAGAAGTTTTAGAAGATGGAACTGTGCGAGTAGTTGTAGGACGTTGGGTTTGACATCCTCCCTCAGCTATACCGCTTGCGCGGTATAGCTGGGAATTCCAAGAATTTAATTTACTCTGGTATACCCAAAATTTTAATAGTTGTATCGATACTCCCGCTAACAACAGTTTTTCCATCAGGACTAACAGCTATGCAAGTAACACTAGCTGAATGTCCTTCTAAATCGTGATTTTCTTCACCTGTAAGCAAATTCCAAATTTTAATAATACCATTATTTAAACCTCCAAAGAAAGCTTCACCATCCTTGCTAACAGATATTGAGCGAATCTTATTATCTGCTTCCAGCGTAAGTGTATAAATTTTCTCTCTTTTTTCTATATCCCAAACATCAACCTGATTTTCTCCTCCAGCAATAGCAATTGTTCCATCTGGACTCATAGCAACACAAGAAAGTCCTGGTACATAATTATTTAAACCCAATGTTTCGTTTCCAAGAGTTGTAATTTGTTGTCTTTGCTTCCAATTCCAAATTTTGATTGCCCTATCGACAGAACTACCGCTAATCAAAGTTCTCCCATCAATACTAAGGGCAACATTAACACTATTCATTCCCCAAACGTGACAAGGATGCCCTCCCAATTTATAGTATTTTCCGGAACGGAGCTGTTCCCAAACGTAAATATTTTTATCTTGGCTACCACTGATAAGAGTCCCATCGGGAGTGACAGCAAGGGATAAAACAGCATCAGAATGTCCTTTCAGTGTACGAATATCTTGCTTATTTTGTAAATACCAAATTTTTATTTCATTCCAATTATTGCCATACAAAGTATTTCCATATGGACTGAATGCAAGTGCGTAAGGACATGATAAACCTTCGCCTAATGTGCAAATTAATTGGCTTGTTTGAAGATTCCATAATTTGATAGTTTTATCATGGCTTCCACTAGCGATAGTTTTTCCATCGGGACTAAATGCTATTCCATATACACTAGATGTATGTCCGGTTAAAGTAGTTAAACATTCAAAAAATTTATAATGGTATGGATTGAAAGCTGCAATAACCTGTTCAACACTAACTTTATTTATTTTATGTAATAACTTATATGCTACTGCTTTTAACTGCACCGATTCATTCTGTAAACTTTGAATGACTAACTTTAAGCCTGCATCACCATAGTCAAGCACATCAGTGAGTGCAGCTATTTTTACTTCTAGATTATTACTTAAAAGACGATGCTTAACGCCTTCGATTCCGCCTAAAACTAACCCATCTACAGGAGGTGGTGCTTGTCCTCCAAGTACAGCATCATATTCTCGCGGTTGATTGAGATTTTCTGGCATTATTTTCTTCATCGACACGAATACCAGTGTTCCCAATTTAGGAAATGCGATCGCACTTATTTGGAATCGCACCTATCCTTTATTCTATGGAACTCGCCATACTTGAATTAATTCCCTTACGTAAGTAACAATAGTCTGTGCATCTGGGCTAATAGCAATACTAGTAGCATGGCACTTGCGGAGTTCAGCAAGAAATTCTTGTGTCTGTAAATTCCAAATATTGAATCCACCGCCATTAACAAATATTTTTCCATCAGAACTGAAAGTTAATAGACCTGTACTACCATAAGGAAATAAAGTATGGATTTCTTTACCAGTTCTCAAATCCCATATTCTAATGTTTTTTGGTAAAGTTTCATGACCAGTTATCAGCGTGTGTCCATTGGGACTAATTGCTAGTGAGTAAGTTGTGCAAGGAACCCCATATATACAAGGATGCGGTATTAAAGTATAAATCTCACTTCCCGTTCTTAAATCCCAAATTTTAATAGTTTTATCTAAACTAGCGCTTGCTAAAATTTTTGCATCTATATTGATCGCAAGGGAAGTTATATTTTTTGAGTGTCCTTTAATAGTATAAATATTTTGTTTTGTTTCTAAATCCCAGACGATAATATTACCAGCTTCATTACCGCTAGCTAAGATTTTGCCATCAGAACTGAGAGCAATAGCGGTAATAGTATTGCGCTTTCTCAACTCCCACAATGGTTGTCCGCTAATAACATGACTTAATTGCTCAGTATTGAAATTCCAGATTTCAGTTCTAATGGTCTTGTCATGCTGAGAACCACCTATCGCCAACGTTTGAGCATCAGCACTGAAAGTTAAATTTCTTGGGTGGTCATTTCGTCTCGTACCAAATGTTTTATGGATGATACGAAGTTTTTTCCCAGTATTCAAATCCCATTTTTTAAAATATATATAAGTCCCACCAACAATACTGCCATCTTTTTGAGGCTTTTCATAACCACTATGGTTAGCGTCACAACAGACTAGGGTTTTGCTATCGGGATGAATGGCGATCGCTGCATAATACCCATTAAGCTCAATTGTATAAACACACTCAAAAAAACGATAGGGATTAAATTCTAAAATTGCCTGTTTTACTTTTAATTCTGAGATATCCCGCAATAATTTATATGCTGCTAACTGTACCCTTTTTGATGGGTCTTTTAAAGCCTGAATTACTAAATCCCAACCTTCCTGTCTATAGTTAATGAGTTGCGAAAGCGCTAAAAGGCGGTAATTTTCATCATTGCTAGCGAAACGTTGTTTTGCACCTTCCAATCCGCCTAAAACTACACCATCGACTGGCTGAGGATTTTTTCCGCCAAGTACTGCATCATATTCTCTTGGTTGATTGGTATTATCTGGCATCGCTTTTTACCTGTGGCTAATACCAGTGTTCCCAAATTTAGGTTATTTTGCAGTTTGCTAATTTCTCTGCGATCGCAGACAGGGTTTTGCAACCCGTCCAAAAGTCGCCTAACCCCCAACCAATAAATGCACCGCCACGGGGTAAGTTTCCTACCGGCGCACTCAAGTCGAATTTCAGGTCATTCCAATAGCACCAAGCACCTTGAGAAAACCATCCCACACCTTTACCAAAGCGACACCATGTTTCCCAGTCGGGATTTGATGTACCGCCAACGATTTGCCAGATATGCGTTTGGACAACAAAGCCAAAGCGTCCGTTGCTATATTTTTGCCAGAGAGTTTCAATGGTGTTTAAGTCTTCACAAGGGAATTTTTCGATATCTGATGGGTCTAAAAATCCTTGTGCTTTGCGATCGCATACCCGCAGCATTATATTAGCAGTCTCTTGGTCTGCATCTTTCCACTTTTCGGAAGCGAGGAAATTTTGCAAATGACTGTAGTTTAAATCAACCGCAGAGATTAATGGTATTTCCCTGTCTAGATAGGACTGTTGTTTTGCTAATGCTTGTTGTCCCAGCAGTGACGATACTGTAGATTGCAATTTTTCAGATTCAGTATTTACAATCTCAAACACCAACTTAGTACCGGCTTCGCCATACTTTAAGGCTTCTGCAACGGCGACAATTTGTTGTTCTGAAGATGTGGCGCTGTTTAAACGTCGTTTAACACCTTCTAGGCCTCCTAAAACTACGCCATCTTTTGGAGGTGGTACTTGTCCGCCAAGGACAGCATCATAAACTCTTGGGCGATTAGTATTTTCTTTCATCAGGTTTTTAATGTTGAGCCTACTACTTAGTATTCCCAATCACTTGAATTAGGCGATCGCACTTTTTTCTACCCTTATGGCATTCCCCATATTTTAATAGTCCCATCTACACTACCGCTAATAAGAGTTTGCCCATCAGCGCTAATAGCGACAGAACGAACCCCAGATGTATGTCCGTTGAAGATGGCTTTTCCCCGTCCTGTCTGTAAGTCCCATACTTTGATAGTGCTATCTCCGCAACTGCTAATCAAATTCTGCCCATCTGGACTGATAGCAATACAAAAAATACTACCTGATTGTGTATTTATGGTAAATTTTTCCTCTCCTGTAAGCAAACTCCAAACTTTAATTATGCCGTTGTTATCACCATTAACTAAAGTTTCTCCATCTGGGCTAATTGCAATGGACAGAACAGGCTGAGAATGTGCTTTGAGGGTACGCATTACTTCGCCTGTCTCCAAATTCCATATATCAATGCGATTGCTACCATTAGCATCAACAAGAATTTGTTTATTTGGTGTAATAGCAAGACAATGACTATGGGCACCATGATGAGGTTTTTTCAGGGTACGCAGTTGCTGTTGCGTTTGTAAGTCGCACACCAAAATCATCTTTTGATAAGTAATTCTACAAGCAAGCAAGTGACCATCAGGACTAATAGCAAAACTATCAATCCCTCCTGACATAGGGAAAAGTCTAATTCTGGCTGGAGATTCAACCTCATTCGCATAAGTAGCAAAAGTGAGAATGTCCTCTTGTGTACCTGTCTGCAAATTCCACAATTTGATTGTTTCGCGGCAACTAGTAAAAACGCTTTGCCCATCAGGATTGAAAACAACAGACTTAATATAGCTTAAATGCCCAACAAGAGTTTTGAGGAGATGACCTGTTTTTAAATCCCAAAGTTTTACAACTTCACCATTTTCATTCACAAATTCAACACCACCACCACTAATAAATGTTTGCCCATTAGGACTAATGGCTACGGTGTTAACACGATCTGTATGTCCGCTTATTGTTTGCAGGCATTCAAATAGTAGCCAAGGATCATACTTTTGCAGTGCTTGTTTTACTCTTGGTTCTGTCCGATACTGGAAAAGTAAATTTTCAGCAATTTGCTGTATTTCTGGTGATACATCTGTCAAAGTCCGAATGATTAATTCTAAACCTGCTTCCCCATACTTGAGTGCATCTGCTAGCGCCGCAATTCTTTGTTCCAAAGATACACTAGCTAAACGCTGTTTAACAGCATCTATCCCGCCTAAAACAACGCCAGCAACAGGTGGTGTAACTTGCCCACCTAACACAGCATCATATTTTCTAGGTTGATTCTCATTTTCTGGCATTGCAATTTACCAAATTACGGTAATTTTTTAAACAAACCGCAAAGACGCGAATAACGCGAAGATAAGATTATTTTAGTTTAGCGATCGCACCCCTATCTACTAACATTTTCCCCGTTAGTAAATCTTTCACTGTCACTACTAATACCCGTTGTTCATTCACTTCAAATTGTGCCTGTATTCGGTCTACTCCTGTTTCTCCAGGTGGTTCGATATGGGCGACACATACTTGTTGATGATGAGTTTCCAAAGAGCGATAACTATCTTGTTTTACTAACTGGCTGCTCGTCATCCTTCCTTGAAAATCGTAATAAACTTCCGCTTGGGAAACTTCTGCTACTTCCCCAATATCGAGGCGAATTTCTCGCTGTCCCTCTGTGGCGACTTGCAGAGTTAAAGCTTCAGAACGCGCCCCTGGATACTTTGCCCCTTTTTCGATCAAAGGTAAATAAGAATAACTTTTGCTGTGGGGTTCCCAAAGACGGATAGCATAACTGTGGCGTAGGTAATCATCAACTGCTGCCATTTCGCTTAATGCTAATGCGCCATGTGCAACAGCTTCAAAGGGTTTATCTAATTTAACTTTTTGTCTGCCAAAATAGGAAATTACTAGTTGTTGGATAGCGGGAATTTCACAAGTACCACCGACTAATAAAACCTGTTCAATTGTAGATTTGCTGATACCTTTAGCAAGTGCGAGCGCTAATACTTCATCTATTGCCTGTCTTAGCTGTTCTAATAATTGTTGATTTTCTAAAATCTCGCCTAACTCGTCCCGATGCAATTGCAATTCATGGGACATAAAATTCTCGTCATCAAACCAAGCTTCTTTGGCCTCATCTGTTGTCGAAATTTGAATTTTTACCCTTTCTGCTACTTCCAGCAAATTCATAAAGCCGATTTCTCCAACTTCAGCACGCGAGGAACCGATTTTTTGCAGGTAATGTTCGACAATCCATGTGTCAATATCTACGCCGCCAATAAAAGCATCGGATTTGGCAATAACTTCGGCACGCACTACTTGCTGTTCAGATTCAGCGCTGACAGTTCGTACTAAACTTAAATCTAGAGTACCCCCGCCAAAATCAACCACCAAAACCACAGCCCCAGGATGCTTGACAGCATAACCAAGGGCGGCTGCGGTAGATTCATCGACAATTTGCACTGCGGGAATATTTAACTTGTCGCCCAAATTGCGAAACCAGTCAAGATATCGCTCAAATGCACCGACGGGAACTGTGAAAATAACGCTACTGGGTTGTAATTGCTGTTCAACCTGTTGCCAAATTTTCTTGAGAAACAGTTCCGAAACCACCTCAGCACTGTAACTATTACCATCCAACTGTCGCGGAGGTGGCACAAAATCTGCTGCTAAATCACGTTTGAAAGCTCTAAAACAGCGTTCCGGCTGGGCAAACCCTAAGCGTTTGGCGCGTACAGATTCACCAAACCAGATGCGATCGCGCCCTTCCACAAATACTAAACTGGGTACAACGCTTACCTGTTCTGCCCCGATTTCAAAGCGGCGCGACATCAAGTCAAATCTCAATGTCCGTGGTTTTTGCGTAATCAAATCGGTAGTACAAACAACAGTGTTGCTCGTACCAAAATCAATTATTACTGTTGTCATTGGTCATTTATCATGGAGCATGGGGCATTGGGCAAGAAGGCAATAGCTAATATGCAACAACATTTCTTAATTTTGAATTTTGAATTTTGAATTGTTTATCCCCCTCCTGGTAAGGTGCGACTAACTTTCGCAGGGGCAAGAATTCTTCCTTGATGCTGATAACCGACAAATCGGATGTAAACTAACTCATCTTCAGTAATATCAGCAGCGTCTGGTTGATGAATTTGAGGATTGTAAGCTACTTGTTCCCAAGGTTTGCCTATCTGTTCGTAACCCCATTTATACAGGAGGTTATCTAACGAAGTAAACATCGAAAGCAGATTTTTCGCAGGCAATTCTGGTTTAACACGCACCATCTGATGGATGCTGGGATAGTTTGTTAACAATGTCTGCAATTGCTCAAATGTTGAAGAACGTATTTCATCTGTCAGTTCAAGACGCTGCTGCTGCAATTCCTCATGCAGTCGTAAGCCTTCCTGATGCAGTGCTGCTTTTTCCAAAACAAGCTGGTGTAACTTTTGCTCTAACTCTAAGTATTTTTGATGAGTTGCTTTTAGTTCCTCCTCTAGCAATTCAATTTGCGTAGACGCCTTGGCGCAGCCTCTCGTAGAGAAGCGGCTTGTCGTTAGACATCGCGCCAGCTCTAACTTGTTAGTTTCCAAGTCTGCTTTGCGGGCGATCGCAGCTCTAATTGCTGGAATAATCAACAACAGAGTGCAAATCCCTATTGCCATTGTCAAAAGGCTTAAAAGAGAAAACATTCCTATCTGCATCCCTCTTAGATTTGTTTGAGAGACTGGTTTTGTACTACTGTCTCGCCCTCACTACCTTCGTAATACTCAGGCAATAATTCTTGATTTTCTACTGTTCCTAAAGCTTTTTCAATTCCCGATGTTGTACTTGTGCAACTCGAACCAGAAGCATTAATAACTGTTTCAGTAATTTTCCCATCTTTCCCAATGCGATACTCAATTTTTTGATACTCAGCCATAAATAGAGTTTTTTGATTTTTTAGGTTTTACAACTAACACAATAATCATCATGCTGTACCAAATTCTAGCCAACGGCAATTAATACTGGCACTAGTACAAACAAATACGTGAAAGCTTTTGCCAAATACATTAAAACAAATGTACTATTTTGAGTCAATAAGATTTAACAGAATTTATACACAAGTAGGAAATAAACCGAGTCAATCTTGGACGGCTACTTACACACCGAAAGGAGCGATCGCTCTTTCTCAATCTAGGGGAATGATAGACAGTAGTGCAAACTGAAAGCATCATGCCACAAAATTCCAACCAGCCAAGACCTTTTGATGTTGTTTTAGGTAGCCAAATACCTACCCCAGGCGATGCAGCAGTTTTAGGAGGACTGCCAGGAGTCAAGCAACGGTTAGCTAGTACTGCCCCACAAAATCGGATTGCAGCGTTAAAAGAAGCCCTTCAGCACGGGGATGCAGGCTTAGATTTAGTCATCCAAGCTTTGCAAAATGAAGTCACACAAGTTAGATGGGCTGCTTACTCGCTGTTAGGGCAGAGAAAAGAACCTCGTATTAGACAGGCGTTACGCGAGTATAATCCTTGGCAAAAGTTTACATGTCTGCGTACCTTGGAAGGGCATTCATACTGTGTTAGCTGTGTCATCTTCAGCCCGGATGGTCAAACTCTTTTCACTGGCAGTTGGGACAAAACAATTAAAGTATGGGAGTTAGCAACAGGGTGGCAAATCTGCACACTAGATACACAAATAGGCGCTGAATCTCTAGCTATCAGCCCAGATGGTCAAACTCTCTTCAGCGGACTGGGAAACACTGTTATTAAGGTTTGGGATTGGCAAACTAGGAGGGAAATCAGCATTTTAGGCGAACCCAATGTCAGTGCGATGGGTGTTCACGGCCTAGCTGTTAGCCGAGATGGGCAAATTCTTTTTAGCGGTGACTGGGGTTTGCTGAAAGCATGGGATTGGCAGATGGGTAAAGAACTCTACAATTTGCGTGCCCATTCGATCCAGATTTATTGTCTTGCAATTAGCTTGGACGGACAAACTTTGGTTTGTGCTAGTCGGGATAAAACTATCACAGTATGGGATTTGCCCACAGCAAAGCAAATCCATCGTTTCAAAGGATATTCAAAAGCGGTTACCTCCGTTGCCCTGACTGGTGATAAAAAAACTCTTGTCAGCGGTAGTTGGGACGGTTCTATTAAAGTGTGGGATTTGCAAACGGGAAAAGAAATTTACACTCTTGTTGGGGATAAAACACAGGTTAATTGTGTAGCCATTAGCCCAGATGGACAAACCTTCTCTGGCGGCGGTGGGGAAAATGCGATCAAAGTATGGGATTTGCAAACTGGACAGCAGATGAACACCCTAACAGGGCATAAAAACCATATTAATTCTCTTGCCATTAGCCCAGATGGGCAGACTCTGGTTAGTTGCAGTTGGGACAAAACTATCAAAGTGTGGGGACTGGCTTAAAGACAACATAACTAGCTCATTGGGCTAAACTTAAGAAAGTTATGAGGACGCAAATATGACTGACAAAAATCGTTCTCAATGGGACTTAGGCAGGTTTATCGAAACCCTGACTTACTTTGAGGTAATTCCTTTCCTTAACTGGGTACAGCAGTTAATCCAAGGCCGTCCTAAGGATAATGAAAATAGACCCAATGGAGGAAGAAACGTGGGTGTAATATTAGTAGCAGGTGCAACAGGTGGTGTAGGTAAACGAGTAGTGCAGCGATCGCTCCAACAAGGTTATAAAGTTCGCGCCCTAGTTCGAGACATTGACAAAGCGCGGTCAATTCTTGGTAATGATATAGATTTAATAGTTGCGGATATTACTCAACCAGAAACTTTAACTCCTTTAGTTATGGCTGATATCCAAGCTGTAGTTTGTTGTACAGCAGTGCGTGTGCAACCAGTTGAGGGAGACACAGCAGATAGAGCAAAATATTATCAAGGTGTTAAATTTTACCAGCCAGAAATTGTTGGCGACACCCCAGAAAATGTAGAATATCAAGGTGTCAAAAATTTAGTCCAAGCGGCCGCAAAATATCTACCCCAAGCAAACGAAAAACCGATATTTGATTTCACAAAGCCATCAGTAGAATTAAAGGATAACTGGGGGGCGCTGGATGATGTTGTCATGGGTGGCGTGAGTGCCAGTAATATCCAATTAGTAGAAAATACAGCTTTGTTTGGTGGTAATGTCTCCACCGATAACTCTGGCGGATTTGCTTCTATTAGAACCAAAAATTTTGATCCCCCCTTCAACTTATCCGGTTACGAAGGTGTAAAATTGCGCGTCAAAGGTGACGGTCAGCGTTATAAAATATTCCTACGGACAGATACAAAATGGGATGGCATTGGCTATAGCTATTCTTTCGATACCGTAGCTAATACCTGGATAGATGTTCACATTCCCTTCGCAGATTTGATTCCCGTCTTTCGGGCAAAAACTGTCAAAGATGCGCCGCCACTTGAGCAATATAGAATTTGTTCATTTCAATTGATGTTGAGCAAATTTGAACACGATGGCGCTTTGAATCCCAAATTTTCTCCGGGTGGTTTTGCTTTGCAGTTGGAATCAATTAAAGCTTATGGCGAGACAACTTTACCACAATTTATCCTCGTCAGTTCAGCAGGCGTGACTCGTCCTGGGCGCCCTGGCATTAATTTAGATGAAGAACCGCCAGCAGTGAAATTAAATGACCAATTGGGAGGAATTTTAACTTGGAAGTTAAAGGGAGAAGATAGTTTAAGAGAAAGCGGAATTCCTTATACGATTGTTAGACCTTGTGCCTTAACTGAAGAACCAGGAGGGAAGGAATTAATATTTGAGCAAGGCGATAATATTAAAGGCAAAATCAGCCGTGAGGATGTGGCGGAACTTTGCGTGCGATCGCTAAAACTAGGAAAAGCTTGTAATGTCACGTTTGAGGTAAAACAGGGAGATAATACTGTTAACTCTATCGATTGGCAGAAGTTATTTTCTAATTTAGTAAAGGATAAATAAGTGAAGTGACTACAGAGTATAAGTCTGTAGTTATCTCAACACATCCTGTCTAAATAGACTGTTATGAAAAAAATCCAAGTGCTAATATTTGCCGGGATTTTAGCAACAATTCTCTGGGGTGGATTATTTGGAAACACTGCTTCATCCCAGCAAGTGGAGTCCCGCATCTACAACCTGGAAGCGGACTTTAATCGTGTCGAGTCACGATTAAACCAGATAGAGTCTCAACTAGGTCGAAGTCGCCAGTCTCCATCCCCAAGAACAACACTTACCCCACGACAGTCAACTGGTTCCAGAAGGAACTTATCACAGCAAGATCCGATGTTTGATCGGCTTGCAACTTTGGTGGTTGAATTGAAGCAACAAGTCAACAAATTAGAGGCGCGAGTTTCTAAATTAGAAACTCGCTAAATATTTAAATTATCCTGTCTAGTTTTCAAAACTTCTTACTAGGGTCTGTCCCATTAATTGTGAGAGTTAAGACAACGAACCGCAAAGGACGCAAAGAGCGCAAAGTATAAGAGGTAAAGAAGAGAAATTTAAAACTGATTCACCTATCAAAATTTTTGGTACAGACCACTCGTAATCTGTCAAGTTTAAATTGATGGGTAAGCAAGTTTGTAGTGAGGACTTTAGTCCTTATTTTCTCAGCACTAAAGTGCTTACTACAAACCTTTAATTATTCACATTGTGTAAGCTGGCTTCAACTTCCCCAAGAAGTTAAGCATGGCTGAAACTACAGTATCAGGCGACTCAATTAAGAAGCCATGACCCCCACCGTTGAGGACTAAAAGTTCAGCGTTGGGAATGCCTTGAGCAAGTTGCTGGGAAAACTTTAGCGGGGTGAGAATATCTTGTTTACCAACTAGAACTAGGGTAGGACAATGAATTTGTTGAAGGCGGTCTGTTGTGTCAAAGTCAAGCATAGCTCGGCTGTGATGATAGAGTGAATGAGCCGCAGGTGGAAAAGGATATCTGATTGCAAATTCAATCAGACCTTCGATCATCCCAGGAATCGAGTAGAACGTATCTGTAAATATCCAGGGTAATACGACTTTTTCATAAAGTTTCAGGTCTACATTAGCGCCGAGTTCGCCCCAAGTCTCGATGATGCTGTTAAATAATCCATTACCCTTAGCCAACGATGAAAGTAGCATCAGACTTTCTACCTTTTCAGGATGTGCTAACACTAACTCTTGGGCTATCTGACCACCCATTGAATGACCTGCTAAATGCACCTTATCGATCGCAATATGATCGAGCAATGCTGCAATGTCATTAGCCATTTGTTTCAGACTATAGGGGTTTTCGGGAGCAGAACTTCGCCCCATACCTCGGTTGTCTAAGCGAATGACTTGATACTGCGAAACCAGCGATGGCATAATCAGCGACCAATAGGCATGATCGCAAAGGAAGCCAGCTATTAATAGCAAAGGCTCACCAGTTCCCTTAATGTCGTAGAACAAATCAATCCCGTTAATCTGAACTTTGGGCATAGTCAATAATTCTGCTAAACCTGATCTTAAGCAGGGATGGACAAGGCTACACTCCTACGTCTTAAATCTCTCGTCCACCGGAATTTGATAGCCGTTGGCGAGGCGATTAGTCATGTTGGCAGTGGCTGCGATCGCCATAAGTTCCCCGAACATGGTATCATTCATGCCCTTAGCCCGCGCCCCTGCTGTGTGCGAGGCAATGCAATACTCACAGCCATTCGTCGCACTCACGGCGATGTAAATTAATTCGCGCATCAGTGGATCAATCTCACCGGGGCCAGTCATCACTTCCTTCACCGCTTGCCAAGTTCGTTGCAAGGTAGGGGGATGATTGGCTATAGCTTTCCAAAAGTTATTGATATAGTCATTCTGGCGTGTAGCGCGGATGTCATCATATACTGCCCGGACTTCGTGGCTGGCTTCTTCGTATTCAATCAGCTTAGTCATCGAAAATTTGGGTAGAAACCCCGTCCTTTTATAGATACCAAAATGTAGGATACTACGTTTTTAGCTGCAAACATTAGCGGTGATGAAATTCGACCTCTTTTTCCAGAATTTTAATATCATAGTTGCCAAAGAAATCGTGACCCAGTAAGCCGATGCTTGCTTTTGGTGCGATCGCTACCTGAAGATTATTGGCTGTAACTCCACCTACTGTAATAGATTTTACCTGACTGATTGGGAATTCTACTTGGCTACCATCGGCAATTTGGGCTTGTATTGTCCCTGTAGCCTGGAGTTCAAGTGTATTCGCCATATCTTGAGTGATAATAGTTTCACTAGCACCTGTATCTACAATCATTTCAAAGGTTTTTTTGTCGTTGAAGGTGACATCAATCACAGGAGTTCCACCAAGGCGGCGTTTGATTGAGACTCGAAAAACTCTGTTGTCTGAAGGTACGGCTATATTGCCACAAAGCCTTCCCAATCCAACGGTTTTACCAGAAGAGGTTATCATGTAACATGATCCTGGATCGTCTGCTGTTGCCCGATGAGAGAATGCTAAAAATATCAGCGTCGGCATTAGTCCAATTGCAGCTAGGTTAACGGTCGTCATCCAACGCCTCCAAGCATTCTTCATGTTATATTTTTCTCCAATTTTGCTGAGATTTTTTAATAGCTTAATTCATCATAATGCCTGCAAGTATTGGTGCTGTAAATCCATCTTTTTAATAGGGAAAGTAAATTTTTAAGTTTTTATTATTATCACTAATTTTAAAATAAATTGCGTTTTTAATTATAATTGTTTTTTATATTAATTACAGATTTTAATGATTTTTTGGACTGTTTATTTATGTGTGTCCATCAGATAAAATTGCATTATACTGAATACATCTTATCTATAATTACTGATTCATAAATTAAAGATTAGGTAAAGACATGGTAAAACTACTTAGAGCATATTAAATCAGGCAGACTAAGAAGTTAGATAAGATAAATTTGTGATTATTCAAGGGTTTCTGCTGCATGTACAGCAGTTGCGATCGCATTTTTAACTGCAATATCTCTCTGTTCTAAGATGATATTTTCACTCACAGTGCGCCCAGCGACTACACCGCAAATAGCTGCTGCGGCAAAATTATACACTCCTGCCATTTTAAATAGCGTGCCACATTCCATCTCATAATTCAAGATATTCAACCGCCGATATTCTTCTCTAATACCATGCAGCGATCGCATTAAATTTGGATTTGCGGAATCAGTGCGTTCTTGTCCTTCGTAAAAAGTATCAACTGATGCTGTAATTCCTATGTAATGTTCAACCTTTAATTCTCGCGCGGCTTTAACTAAAGCAACTGTGAGAAACGGATCGGCTGCGGCTGGATACTCTACAGGTGCAATATCATAAGCTGCACCTTGGCGACACAACGCTGCACTGCTAATAACAACACTACCAACTGATATATAAGGTTGAATTGCTCCGCAAGTTCCAATGCGAATAATTTGCCGGATTCCTACTTGGATTAACTCATTCACCACAATACTTAATGAAGGCGCACCCATACCACTAGTAGCTGATAAGATGCTGCGACCATTTGGTAAGTATCCCACGTAGCTATTGAGACCGCGATTTTCTGACAATAGGCGGACATCCTGGAAATAAGTTTGGGCAATTAGATGCGATCGCTCTGGATCGCCAGATAATAGGGCAATGCTGGGAGGCGATGAACCTAAATCGTCTTGTCCAAAGCCAATGTGATAGAAACGTTTACTAGTCATAGAGTTGAGAGTTGCGATCGCCTTAACACAATACTATGCTAGGGCGATTTTTATTTTCCTAGAGGAAATCTCCTCCTTCCCATATCTGAAGTTGTCTTTCAGCTGCAACTATGCAATTGAGATATTTGGGTGGGTACAGAAAATGATCGTAAGCTAAAGCCATCTGTCTAGCAGCTTCAGTATATGGCACTTGCTATTAAAAGGCTGCACACAACAAAGAGTTGGGAGCTACCAATATCAGTTTCAAGCTTTTTTTCCTCCGCTTGAATACCTATTTTAAACGTCAGCGAGAGCAAACATCAACTGTTTCTCTGTATTAACCCAAGTTGCGGGTTATCAAATTCTAGGTTTATTGCATCCGTCGATTCATGCGATCGCGACCACAAGTTGGGGTTGCGCTACGCACAACCCCAACTTTGACTGAATCAAAAAGACAATTACTGAACAAGTTTAGAGTATCATAATTTGCTCATTCAATAAATGCTTGTCGAACAGTAAATGCAAAAATGAATGCTTCAAGCTTTAGTAAAAACCCTTCATACGTGACTGCATGAATCGACTTGGGGAAAACACGAGTGAGTTATGGTCTTTCAGATAGCCACAAGCCTTATTATGGTTACCGTCAAAGTACATCGCAGCGCAGATAGCACTTGTAATAATTTCTGCATCGCTCATGTCTCTCCGACAATCTTCATTATGAGCGATCGCCTTCAACAGGTCATTGATGATAGCATAGACGGTAATTATTTCATTTAGCATATGCCCCTCCTCATTTACTTCCTGGAGGGGATTTTATTACTTAAGTGACCATGTGCGCTCTCTCAGCAGCATAACCCTCTTCTGTCACTTTCCGCGAGGGCGATCGCTAGAAGCCTCATGAGGCAACCAATACAAGCTATACTATTAGAAAAAAATTGGTCTTGTATTTGTTATTAGAAAAGAATCGCGCGATTGCCTGCTATACAAAAGCTCTAGAATTCAGAAATGGCAAAAGTTTCCGGAGAGTGACAGAAGAGGGATAACTAGCAACTTGGGTTAGTATATATTTAGAGGGGTGTTTCGCAACTAGCCTAAAAAATTCGCAACTAGCAAAAAGGTTTTTCGTAGTATTGTTTGTAATACAACGCTGGGCATTTTAGTACGTAAGCCAGAGAAACGCGGCAACGCCGCCACGTGCTACTTTTATTCTCTTACTCTCGGTTAATACTGCTTCTTTTTTCCAGGTGCAAGATCTGAACTGAGGGATGGGTAAGCCGATTTTTTAATATTTTATTGCTGATTGATTAAAAACATGCATAAATTACGGTCACTCCTGGGTATATAATAACCAGTACGTTAAAATGTTTTCTATTACCTTTACCAGATTTTTGTAACAATTACGTAAGGATTGTGCAAATTAAGACTAAAAAATTTGGTATAATACTATGAGCGAAAAACTCAATTATTTTATCTATTTTTGTATTAATTGCTTTTTACCCCCTATAGGTGTTCTTCTCACACTTTCCATACAAAAAAACCCTCCGTGGCATGTCTTGTTGTTTAACTTAGTTCTAACAATTTTTGGTTGGTTTCTAGGTAGTATTCATGCAGTATGGGTTTTTGTTGACTATCAAAATGAAAGAAAATCTTCAGAAGCGTCGAGTAAAAAAAATGCATTTCTTAAAAATTTACGACTGAACGATTTTCAAACTATTGTGTCCATTATTGGTGGTATTGTAGCTATTATAGTAGGTATTAAAGGATTAATTTTTGGTGTTAATGTACTTTCAGGAAATCAAACACCAATCTCTTCTAACATTCCTGAAAAAAGTAGCTATGTATGTTCTTTAAAACCCTTACGCTACAAGCTTAAATATAAGGATATTCCTTCTAACTTACGTGATACCCCTGAAAAAGATGATAATAATATTAGAGGAAAATTAAAAAGTGAAAATCAGCTTATTTATTTAGCATCGAGCGGTAAATGGTATTATGTGTGTGTAGAGGGAGAAAAAGTGTACGGTTGGGTATATTCAGAAACTGTAATAAAACAAAACTAAGACTAGAGTAGAAGGTGAAAACACCCGTTTACGTCATTATTTAGCACGACTGATCGCAAAACACTGTGTTATTATAAGCCCGTAGAAATGCTGAAATACTCTATTCGATTATTACTTCACTACTTAAAGTATCGTTTTATCCTGGTGTTCAATTGATTTATACCGCACTCAGCAACGCCATCTTTTCGATTTAGTTACAACGCAGATATACCCTTTGAAAAATATTCTTGCTAAAATACCTCAACCCATTGAAGAAGTAGTAATTTACTTTAGTCCAGAACTTCTCGATGTCAAGGATGTGCAAGTATTCGTCCATGCATTTGATGAAACTGTGCTGATGGTTCGTGGTAAATTTGCGGCGGAGGGTGAGAAATTTATATTGCCGCGTTCTGCAAGGTGTTGAGTTACTCAAAAACAATTGAATCATAATATAACTGAGAGTTTCATCATCAGGACTGCTTTATGATGTATCAAACCGACCCGCCGCGATCGCCAAAAGATGTATTGCCAACCATGTATGATCTTCCCAGTGAAGACCCTGAGGAGCCTGGTTTGCCTGATCAGTTTCATTTATTGCAACCTCGTCTGTTAGACGAAACCTTTCGTCCACCGAATTATCCAACCGACGAGATATTTGTTGCTAGCAATCTGAATCTTTATTATGACCCGCGCTATCCACTGTGGTATAAACGACCAGATTGGTTTGCCGTTTTAGGTGTTTCCCGTCTCTACGAACAACGGGATTTACGCTTAAGTTATGTCGTTTGGCAAGAGGGAGTTCATCCTTTTATTGTGGTTGAATTGCTGTCTCCAGGTACTGAAAAGGAAGACTTGGGGCAGACATTGCGGGATATCAAGCAACCACCAGAAAAATGGGAAGTATATGAGCAGATTCTGCGTGTTCCTTATTATGTAGTATTTGATCGGTACAAATATGAGTTAAGGGTATTTAAGTTAGACGGTGGTCGTTATGCTGAGATAGCACTGTCAGAGTCACGCTTTTGGATACCAGAACTAGAATTAGGCTTGGGTGTGTGGCAGGGACGCTATCAAAATGTAGAACAGCCCTGGTTACGCTGGTATGATTGGACAGGCTGCTGGGTATTGACTTTTACAGAACAAGAAAGACAACGGGCTGAACAAGAAACTCAACGGGCTGAACAAGAAAGACAACGGGCTGAACGCTTGATTGCACAATTGCGTAGACGCAAAGCGGCTTGTCGTTAGACATCGCTCGGCGTTGAACCCGATGTAGATTAGCTTTTTTAGGCTCCCACCCATTAATTCCCCACAAGTTTGCTCTTTTGTGAATAGTCTGTATAGCCTTGAATATTTTCTGGTTCAAATTGACGCAGTACGCGCGTAGCTTCGCGTGTTGAATCCTCATTTCCGGTAACTGCAATTAGGTATTTGCCAGCATTCAGACGGTTTCGATAAGGTAAAGCATCGCCACTGCTAACTGTAAAGCCGACACTTCGACCGATTAAACCAGCGCCCAAGACACCGGCTATAGCTCCTAAGATCCCAGCCAGAAATTCATTGCCAAATCGAGCAAACTGGGGAAATATTTCAACTTCTGTGAGATAGTTGAAGGCATAACCTGCAACAAATCCAAAGGGTACAAGCCACCAAAAGAGCCGATTTGATTGTTTGCGGGCTTGCTTGTCGGGATCAATTAGTCCAAATTCATCAGCACTTAGATAACCATCGCCCAAAATATTGACTTGTGAAGTTGGCAAGCCTGCTTTTTCCAGAGCAGAGTAGGCGGCTTCTGCTTGTATTCGATCTGGTAAAACTGCAATAAGGTAATTCATAAGACCTCACTTAAATAAAGTTTTTTTGTGCAGCAATAAAACTGCTCAATCCAATCTGATACCAATTTGAAAAATGATTGCGACAGATGAAGGTCTAAAAGCGATTACCAGTAATATGATATCCGGGCAATTAAGCATAATACCCAAAACCCCACCCCGCCAAAGCTACGCTTTAGCTCCCCTAAGAGCCTGCTCTTAGGGGTTGGGGGTGAAGTTCTTTACTGATAACAAGAATTTAGTCCCTAGTCCCTAGTCCCCAATCCCCAGTACCCAGTCTCACGTCTGCACTTGACTTTGGGGTGGAAAGCCATGTTGGATTCTGCCTTCATCAGCATCAAACTGCTTGGAACTTTTGAAGAGTTCAAAACGCCCATCGGCAGCATATTGGGCGCAACGATCGCGCAACGCTTGCATTTCTTTTGCCTGCATCGGTTGAAAACCACGGGCGATCGCTAAATTTTGCCGCAGTACTTCCAGAGAATCAATACCACTGACAAGTGTCGCAATCGGTAAACTCATGGCATAACGGATGGCTTCCTGGGGAGTCACAACACCTTTTTTTACTGCGTCAGCATTCCCACTGAGACTTTTCATACCAATGGCCGCTATTTGGCGTTTGTTAAGTTCTGGTAATACTTGCCGCTCAAAACTGCGGAAGGTGGCATCAAAACAATTAAGCGGCATTTGCACTGTATCAAATGGGTAATTGTGGGAAAGCATTTCTAGATGAATAGCGGGGTCTTTGTGACCCGTAAAGCCAACAAACCGGACTTTACCCTCTTTTTTCGCTTGATCTAGAGCTTCAATTACCCCGTTGGCACGAAAAATCATTTCTGGATCGTTGTAGTAAACAACTTCGTGGATTTGCCACAAGTCGAGGTGATCGGTTTTGAGACGACGCAGAGATTCTTCAAGTTGTTGCATTGCCACTTTGCGATCGCGTCCGTGGGTGCAAACCTTCGTCATCAAAAAAACCTTGTCTCGTCGCCCTTGCAACGCCTCTCCCATCCACTCTTCACTACGATGCTTGTTATACTCCCAAGCGTTATCCATGAAGGTGATACCATTATCAATAGCTTCGTGGGCGATGCGAATTGCCTCTTCCTTGCTCTTTGCTTGCCCTAAAGTTGCACCTCCCAAACCGATCGCCGACACTTTCACCCCTGTTTTTCCCAGTGGACGGAGAGGAATTTCACCACTGTTTGTACTGTTCGTTGGAGTTGCAGATGATGCTGGAACCTCTGCTGCTTCTACTTCCGGATTGGCATTGAGGATGTGGTCAGCAAAGATTGCCCCTGCACCTGCACCGATAAAGCCTATTCCTTTTAAAAAATGTCGCCGCTTTACCTCTAAAGGTAGATGCTTTTGGGCGGATTCATCATTACTTTGTCCAACCATTGATTTCTCGTAATTAAAAATACTTCTTTTGTCAATTTCGCCCAATAATTACATATTTAAAAATAATTCATAATTAGTAATTAAATTCTTAATTACGAATTACGAATTACGAATTACTTAAAGGCGTGATTATGTCAAAAAACTAATTTTTTGTGGCTTGAAACTAGATGCACTATCCCAATAATCAACCTGGTTAATATTCACCTTAAGCAAAGCAATATCAGGTTCGTCCAGTCCTTTAGGAAACCAGGTTTGAAGTTCCGGCTTCCATAGCTCTCGCATCTTGTTGCGGTCTTTTACGAGTTCTGCTGAACCTGAGATAGAAACGTATTGCTGCTGTTCGGGTGACGAAAAACTAATATTTACCTGCTCATAGTGTTCAATCTCAGTCACCTTATGGGAACCAGCGTATGTAAAGAACCAGAGTGCAGCTTCAGAGTTAATTTCACCACTTTTTGACATGGGGTAACTATGCAAACTGCCATCATCATCGACTGTGGTAAACATACCATAATCAATATTTTTGATAAGTTCATGCAGCTTTTGAATCTGTTGCTCGTGGTCTGTAGAGGTTGCCATTTTTTGTACTCTTTTCTCTCTTTGCTTTTCCTTGACTGTAATTTTTGATGACAATCAGGTTTCATGCTGGTAAAGTTATTTTTCAGTATTAACCTTTTTTGTTGAAATTGCGTGAGCCTATAGATGGAGTTATCCTAAAATTAGCTTTTTTAGTTATATCTATAGAGATATTTGTTAAGAGTGACTGTTCTGTGCATACATAAATTTTAGGCCTAGTCAGATGAATTTTGTGCTTATTTCTTTAGACATAAATTTTATAAATCAGGAGTCAGAATACAGAATTCACAATTAGTGAATTCTCTACCCATAAAGGGATAGAGCTTTAAGGCGAAAATATTTAATACTAGTTTCGCCTACCCAACGACTTGCTGTGGGCATCGCCAGGAGTGAGGTTTTAACCAATATTCAGACGCTCGTAGATTCGTTGGCGCAGTCTAAGAAGAGACTGCGCTATCACCCACTCGGACAGAGAATTCTGACGCCAAGCCGCAGAACGTCTCCGGCTTTGTTCCTGAGTTCTGAATTCTTCTGATAAATTTTGCACTAAATTCAAACTGCCTCTCTAACTTTAGGGTGATGAATTTATAGCAATCCAGAATCATTAGTGAAAAAATTAGTAAACGAAACTGTAGCTTCTTTTTTAAGTGAACTAATACGTACAAGCCTGAGCATAATCCCTGTGAAAGTCTTTGTTTGAGTCAAATGTCATTTTGTTTGCGGAAAACAC
>NZ_CAXTNP010000035.1:0-37148 GCF_964245575.1 uncultured Nostoc sp.
CCTTTTTGACACCAGTTCACCAGTCTGATTTTGTAACTGGCAACTTGGGTTAGTAGTTGGTTGAATATGGTTGAATCGGAATTGTCTGTACTCGTCCGTCAATGTCTTCAAAGAAGAATTCCTAATATTGAAACTTTAGAAAAATAGATTTCAATTTGGGAGTACGAGCGCAATATTAATCAGGTTTGTGTAGATTGGCGTTTTCGTACAGAAGATGCAAGAGTTAAGCTTTCAAAGATTTATCTAACTCCTCAGAATTTTACCCATCAAAATTAATGGGACAGACCACTAGTACTCTGTAAATTCAACTTTTACGAGTAGAGAAATTCTTCAATTTCTCTTATTTCCTTCTTCCTTCGCGCTCTTCGCGCCTTCTCTACGAGACGCGAAGCGCGAACGCGGTTCGTTCCTTTACCCTTCAAACTTTACTTGACAGACTACTAACTGTAAACAGCCCTTGCAAAACGCTCTGCCAAGTAGATAATGTCTTGTCTACGAGCAATTTGGTTCATCCATTGTTTCGGAATATTTTCCACCCCGTAGTAAATTCCCGCTAACCCACCAGTAACAGCAGCAGTAGTATCGGTATCTCCGCCCAAGTTTACAGCTTTCAACACCGCTTCAGAATAAGACGAACTATTTAACAAACACCACAAAGATGATTCTAAGGTATCAATCACATAGCCACCAGAATTAATTTCTTCCACTGGTATCTTGGCAATCTCACCACTGAAAATTCTGCCAAAATGGGGCTTCTCTAACAAAAATTCTCGGACAGAATAAATTGTTTGGATATCTTGCAGTGCTTGTAAATAAGCTGTTTGGAGGTCAGCCCCTTCCAAGAGCGCCACTGCAATACTAATATAAATGCCACAGGCCATCTGCGATCGCGCATGAGCATGAGTAATCGCTGAAACATCATGCACCCGCGCCAGCAATTCGCTTAAAGTTAAGTTTCTGTGACAATAAGCCATCGGCAAGATTCTCATCAACGAACCATTGCCATTACTATTTTCAACCTTCCCACCCGCCTGATGGGGAACAACTCCCTGTTTCAAGCGCATAATTGCTGTATGGGTAGTTTGACCAATATCAAAGACATCACCACGGGGAGTCCAGTAAGCCTCCTTGTACCAGCGCCAGAAGGAATTGGCTATAGCATCCAACGAATACCCCCTACAAAGGCATTCTGCCAAGCAAAAGCTTAATGAACTATCATCTGACCAAGTTCCTGGTGGTTGATTCCATGTGCCATAACCCTGCATCGTTGTCACTGGAGATTTTACTCGTTCAGCCCGGTTAGTAAACTCCACCGGCACACCCAACGCATCACCGACACATAAACCCATCAAACCAGACAACGTTTTTGTAGCGGTTAGCATTATTCAATCTCCACAATAATTGCTCAAAATTAACTTTATAGATTCCCTTTATAGCTTGTTGCAACGGATGCTACAGCCTACTTTTCATCATCTGTGAAAAGCTCGGCAAAAAATTGTTAACCGGGTATTTTATTTACCATCTACCGACTTAGTTTTAGTTCCAAATATTGTGCCAGTTTTAAAAGCGTCTATTTTTGGAACAAAGAACTCAAATGAAAAGACATTGAATGTAATTATAACTGCTTATTTTTAATTTTTCGGGATAGTTAACCTGGAAAGTTCATGTATTAATAGCAACATTAAGTTAATAAAATCTGGTAAACATTTGGAACATTCTCCCACAATTATCGACTTGGAATATACAAGTAAAAAATCTAAAAATTGGTAAAAAGTATGAAACGCTTACTCAAGTCTTTCATGGCAATTTATGCATTGTCTTCCTTAATAATTGCTCCTCTTGTATCAGCTGGTCAAGCTTCTGCTGAAACAAAAAAAGGTACTGATGCTAGCTATGTTGGTGCTGGTGTTGCAGCTGGTGTTACTAGCGGCGGACAAGGTATCAACGATAATGCTACATTTGGTGGTAATGTTACAGGTCGCGTGAAATTAGGAACTACCCCATTTTCTGCACGCGGTAATGTCCTCTGGAGTGATAAGACAAGTGCTATTATTCCAGAAGTTTCTGTGGATGTACCCATCGCTAATAAAACTAATGCTTATTTAACTGGTGGTTATTCTTTTGTAGAGAAAGATGGCTCACCAACTCCCATAGGTAACAAAGATTCAGTAGTGGTAGGTGCTGGTGTTGAATCGGAAGTTGCTAACAATTTCCTCGTCTATACTAATGCCAAGGTAGGAATTGGTGCTTACCAAAATAGCGATACTCCTGCTGTTAGCATCAATGGCGGTCTTGGCTATCGCTTCAAATAAAAGATTATTGAGTCCTCAGTCGCTCTATACTTTACTTAAGTACTCAGGACTCAGCACTGGCTCAATGCCCTGCTATCGCTAACAAAACTTACTACTCGAAAAAGCTGGTTTTGTTAAGTGTTACATTACTGACAAAGCCGACTTTTGCTGTGGTAAAATTAAACTATTCCTCATTATTCCGGCCGGATTACCGGGGATAAAATAGCCGAAGGGTGCTGATTCGGCGTCTACTAATGCTTTATTGAGAATACTATACAAGTCTAATGGTTAAATCTGCTCCTTCCCCCATCGCTAGCCGTAAGCCTTCCAAACTCGAAGGAATCAAGGAAAATAGTAATTTTTTGCGTGAACCTGTAGCAACTGAGATCCTTCAAGACACTACTCATTTTACCGAAAATGCGGTGCAGCTTTTGAAGTATCACGGTTCTTACCAGCAGGATAACCGCGACAACCGCACCAAGGGACAGGAAAAAGATTACCAGTTTATGCTGCGGACAAAAAATCCAGGTGGCTTAGTACCGCCGCAGCTATATCTGGCTTTAGATAAAATCGCTGATGAGTATGGTAACCACACGTTACGAGCAACTACCCGTCAAGGTTTCCAACTGCACGGTATTTTAAAGAAAAATCTTAAATCAGCGATCGCCACAATTGTCAAGAATCTGGGTACGACTTTGGGAGCTTGCGGCGACATCAACCGCAACGTGATGGCACCACCAGCCCCCTTTAAGAATCGCCCAGAGTATCAGTATGCTTGGGAGTATGCCCAGAATATTGCTGATTTGTTGTCAGCGCAGACAGGCGCTTATTACGAAATTTGGCTAGATGGGGAAAAAGCAATTAGTGCTGAAGAAGACCCTGAAGTGAAGGCAGCGCGACAGCGCAATGGGAATGGCACAATTATTCATAACAACGAAGAACCGATTTATGGCACGCATTACATGCCCCGCAAGTTCAAAATTTGCGTGACAGTCCCAGGGGATAATTCGGTTGATTTGTATTCTCAAGACCTGACGTTGGTAGTAATTACTAATAAGAAGAAACAGCTAGAAGGATTTAATATTTTTGCTGGTGGTGGCTTAGGTAGAACCCACGGTAAAGAAGAAACTTTCGCTAGGTTAGCAGACCCCATCGGTTATGTGGCGAAGGATGACGTTTACGACATAGTGAAAGCGATTGTTGCTACCCAAAGAGATTATGGCGATCGCACGGATCGTCGTCATGCCAGATTAAAATATCTAATCAACGATTGGGGCGTAGATAAATTCCGCACTCAAGTTGAAGAATATTTCGGTAAACCAGTAGAAGCTTTCAAACCACTGCCAGAGTTTAAATATTACGATTTTCTCGGCTGGAATGAACAAGGTGATGGCAAGCTATTCTTAGGAATTTCCATTGACAATGGTCGAATCAAGGATGAAGGTTCGTTTCAACTGAAAACCGCTTTGCGGGAAATTGTTGAGCAGTTCAACTTCTCCATCCGTCTGACAGCCAACCATAACCTGATTTTTTACGATATCGAACCAGATAGCAAGCAAGCTATTCAAGACATTCTCAGCCGTTATGGTGTCGGAGACGACCCTAGTAAAATCGAACCTTTAGTGCGGTATGCAATGGCTTGTCCGGCTTTGCCCACTTGCGGCTTGGCAGTCACAGAATCAGAACGCGCAATACCGGGTATTTTGGAGCGGATTCGCGCTCTGTTGGATAAATTAGGTTTACAAAAAGAACATTTTGTGGTAAGGATGACAGGATGCCCCAATGGTTGCGCTCGTCCGTACCTGGCAGAATTGGGCTTTGTCGGTAGCGCTCCAGAATCTTACCAATTATGGTTAGGGGGTTCGCCAAATCAGACTCGACTGGCACAACCTTACATAGAAAAGCTGCACCATAATGACTTTGAAACCTTCTTAGAGCCGATTTTTGTTTACTTTAAGAAATCTCGGAAATCGAAGGAAAGTTTTGGTGATTTTTGCGATCGCGTTGGTTTTGATGCCATCCGCGAATTTGCTGCTACATACGAACCCCAAACAGCCGATGCTGCAAATAAATCACGCCATCGGGTGAATTTGAAAGAAGAAGTTTATAGCAAGTTGAAGGAAGTAGCAGAAAGTCAAGGTAAGCCGATGACTCAGTTAGTGACTGAAGCCCTAAAGGCTTATTTCGAGAATCTTTCGTAAACCGAAAAATTGAAGATAATGAAATCAAACAGAGACACAGATAAATTCATCTGTGTCTTTATCGTGTAAGTCCTAATACAGTTAGGTAACACATCCACAGGAAGACTGAACTATGGTAACGACAGCAAAATTCGCAGAAACTAGGGATGTGCTGCAAAATATCAGCTGGCAGACATTCAAAGCTATGCTGGCAGATATGGGATCTGAGCGAAATAAAAGGCTAGCTTATGACAACGGAATAGTAGAAATTATCACTCCATTGATGCCACACGAAAATTCAAACCGTCTGATTGAAGGTTTTGTTGTTGTGCTGTGTGAAGAATTTAGTTTAGAAGTTAAAAGCGCTGGCTCGTTGACTATGATGCGGGATGATTTAGAGCAAGGAGCCGAGCCGGACAGTATGTTACTATATCCAAAATGAATTGTTAGTCCGCAACAAAGAAAATATTGACCTGAATACAGACCCACCACCAGATATAGTACTGGAAGTGGAATATTCCAGACCCAAGATAGACAAGTTAACCCTTTATGCTTCAATGGGAGTCCCAGAATTCTGGCGGTATAACGGAAATGTCTTGATAATTTACACCCTTAATAGTGGACAATACTCGCAGAGCGATCGCAGTCCAACTTTTGCGCCTGTACTGGTGACGGAGATTCCCCGATTTATCCAAGAAAGCAAGAAAGTTGGACAAATAGCAGCAACTCGTGCTTTCCGTACCTGGGTTAGACAGCAGATGTCTACAGCAGGGCAATAAGTTATTAAGAAAAATGTCTCAACTGCAACGAATTGCGATCGCACCCTCCCAACTCCAACAAGGGCAAATTTTACTTACCAAAGAACAACAGCATTATCTAGGACGTGTGTTGCGCTTGCGTGAAGGCGATCGCTTTATTGCAATGGATGGTAAGGGAAAATGGTGGTTGGCGCAGCTAGCAGGGGAGCAGGCACAGGTTTTAGAATCGCTTTTGGTAGAAACTGAATTACCTGTATCAATTACGCTGATGGTGGCATTGCCCAAAGGCAATGGATTTGATGAAGTGGTGCGGTGTTGTACAGAGTTGGGAGTAACTTGTATTGCACCAGTATTGAGCGATCGCACTTTGCTTGATCCTAGTTCTCAAAAGCTCGAACGCTGGCGGCGCATCGCTACGGAAGCCGCCGAGCAATCAGAGCGCTCATTCGTGCCGACAATTTTAGAACCTGTTGCTTTTAATACGGGTTTATCATTAGTCATTGGTCATACCCTGCAACAAGGCGAAGCGCCTATGTCATTTACAACCAGTCAGCAATATATCTGTGTAGCACGTGGTGAGTTTCCCCATTTAAAAGATTGCTTACAACACCAAGGACAAATGACAAATGACAGAGGACAAAAAACAATTGTCATTGCTACTGGGCCAGAAGGGGGATGGACAACACAAGAAATCGAGAATGCGATCGCATTTGGATTTCAGCCTGTTTCCCTTGGCCGCCGCATCCTGAGAGCAGTTACAGCCCCAGTAGTAGCATTATCCTTGATTACCGCAGCTTGTGAAGTATAAATGATTTATAGCTCACGCAAAAGAGATTTTGCGCGAGACATCACTCCAGCGTGTATTTAAAGTAAGTGATGATTGAGCAAGTTGCGATCGCCTTTGAGCATAAAGATTATCAAACAGCTGCTAAATTACTAAAACAGCTGCTAGTAGAATCGCCAGAACATCCTTGGGTACAATTTTATCTCGGTCGCCTGCATGAAGTATCTGGAAAGTTCCAGGATGCAGAAAAAGTCTATCGGCAACTGCTGCGAGATACGAGGAATAGTAGAATAGTGACGCTCGCACGTGAAGGTTTGCGACGGCTACAAGAAATCGAACTAGAAGAAAGACGAAGAGCCATTTCTCAAGCAACAGCCGAAGGGAATAACACCGCACTTGGCGTACTAGTTTTAGAGCCACTCAGTAACGAACTCAAAACAGAAGCATCTCGAAAATTCGCCCAGATTATGCAGCTAGACCCTTACACTGCACGGCTGGTACTGCCAAGTCGTGGCTGGAGGTTGTACCGCATTGGCCCAGTGGGAGAAATAAAATTTTATGGCAAACAGTTACAGCAGGCTGGCATTTTTTGCTTTTGGGCAACAATAGCTCAAATTCAACAAATTCAAGTTTATCAAGTCAAATATTTCCAAGAATCTACCCCACAAGCTACTGTTGTTTGCCGTAATGAGACAAATCAACTCGGTTCTCTCACCTTTGACTGGTCAGAAGTCACAGCAAGAGTAGTGGGACTTTTGCCCATTTTTGAACAAGTTGTAGATGTTGATGCCCACCGTAAACTAGAACGGAAAACTCAAACACAAGATTATACCCAGTTTTGTGATTTACACCTACCTGGTAGACGTTGCATTCTCCGATTTAATGACAACGGCTATGAATTTCAGCAAGGTTTAGAAATCATTCCCCAAGCTAGCCAAAATACAATCAGAATTAATTGGAATAGTTTATCAAGTTGGATTGACCAGCAACTACCTCAAGTCAAAATTTGGTCAGATTTCACATGCTTTGCAGATACAACATTAGATCAAACAGAAATGCTGGGCCATCTCAAGTCTCACATTCATTTGTTGCGTAGAGAAAAGACTAATTGGGACTCAGCTTTTCATTTATATAGTGGATTGGTGTTTGTTAAATAATTCGTAATTCGTAATTTACTTATTAAGTAGGCAGGCATAATTAAACATAAAGTAAAGTTTTAGTTTGTAGTGAGCGGTTCATCGCTCAAAACAATAATTATCAGGACTAAAGTCTTTACTACAAACTTTTATTTACTTATGCCGAGCTATTTATCTAGTTTAAGAAGTAAGTTAACAAATAAAATAGGAGTGTTATATCAAATATATGAATTCAGTAAGTACTAAAAACCAACAGCTAGGGGGTTTGTACGTTCAATCCCCTCAAGGAGAGCAGCTAGGTTTTCCGCTCAAGCATACGGAAGTTCTAGCAAAAATTGCAGGTAACTTGTCACGAGTTGAGGTGAGCCAAAGCTTTGAAAATCCCTTTACACAGCCTTTAGAAGCAGTATATATCTTTCCGTTACCTGATGAAGCGGCGGTAGATAATATGGAAATCAAAATAGGCGATCGCAGCATCAAAGGTAATATTAAAAAACGTGAAGAAGCTGTAGCCATCTACGAAAAGGCAAAACAAGAAGGACGTACTGCTGGACTTCTAGAACAGGAACGAGACAACATCTTTACCCAATCTCTGGCTAACATCAAACCTGGTGAACAAATTGATGTCACAATTCGTTACACAGAAAGCTTAAAATTTGAGGAGGGAAACTACGAATTTGTTTTTCCGATGGTTGTAGGGCCAAGATATATTCCAGGAACGCCGATAGATGATAGCGGTGATACAGACAGAGTTCCTGATGCTTCTCGCATTACACCACCTGTAGTCTTAGAAGGAACGCGTAGGCGTAGCCCGTCGCAGACATCGCCCCACAATATTAATGTGAGAGTAGAAATTGATGCAGGTTTACCAATTTCTCAAGTGCGTTCTCCTTCACATCAATTAAAAATTGAACACTCCGGTGAAATCGTGCGGATTCAATTAGCCTCAGAAGATACAATTCCCAACAAAGATTTAATTCTCCGCTATCAAATTTCTGGTAAACAAACTCAATCCACAGTATTAACCCAAGCCGACGATCGCGGCGGACATTTCGCAATATATCTGATTCCAGCTTTAGAATATTCTACTGATGAAATTGTCCCCAAAGATATCGTATTTTTGGTGGATACTTCCGGTTCCCAATCTGGCGATCCTTTATGGAAGTGTCAGGAATTGATGCGACGATTTATCAATGGGTTGAATCCCAACGATACTTTCACAATTATCGATTTTTCCGATAGAGTCAGACAGTTATCACCAACACCTCTGCCGAATACATCAGAAAATCGTGCCCAAGCGATCGCTTACATTAACAATTTACAAGCTGCTGGCAGCACAGAAATGCTTAGTGGCATTCGTGCAGCCATAAATTTCCCCGCACCCACCGGAAGATTACGGAGTGTAGTACTTCTAAGCGATGGCTATATCGGTAACGAAAATGAGATTTTAGCAAAGGTACAACAGCACCTACAACCAGGAAATCGCCTTTACAGTTTTGGTGTTGGTAGTTCAGTTAACCGTTTTTTACTGAATCGCATCGCCGAAATTGGCCGCGGAATATCTAGAATTATTCGTCATGATGAACCCACAGAAGAAGTTGCCGAAAAGTTTTACAGGCAAATTAATAATCCTGTACTCACAAATATTCAAATCTCTTGGCAAGGTGACACAGAATCGCCTGTTATTTACCCAGCCATAGCACCTGATTTATTCAGCGAACAACCATTAGTTTTATTTGGTCGAAAACAAGATGGAGTCAGTGGTAATCTGCAAATATCCGGCATTGCTGCGGGCGGTAAACACTACGAAAAAACGTTTCACCTTATATTTGAGGAAACAGGAAATCTTGCTGTAGCACAGTTATGGGGACGTGCCTGCATCAAAGATTTCATGAATCACATGGTGAGTTTTGAAACGAAAGCTGGTGTAGAAGCAGTCACAGAAACAGCTTTAACTTATCAACTGCTTTCTCAATACACCGCTTTTGTGGCTGTCAGCCATGACGTGCGAGTTGAACCAGGAAGCGAATATGTATCTATGCAAGTGTCAGTGGAAATGCCGGAAGCAGTTAGTTACCAAGGAGTATTTGGCAATGCTTTGGCTGGTGGTTTTGCGCCTAAAATATCACTTTCAAAGCCATCAGCGCCACTCTCAGCAGAAGCTCCAGATTTTCTTTGGCAAAGGCGATCGCCACAATCTCCAGCAGCCAAAGAAGTTGCGATATCTTTGAGCTTTGATTTCGAGGAGACGCAACAGGATGAAATATTAGACACAGGCATCTCTCACCAGTTAGAGGTTATCAGCGTCACTGGCTTAGATAAAACAGGAATTGCTGACCTAAGCCAACACCTTCAACAACTAAACTTTCCTTCAGGCTTTAGTGGTGAAATCGTCTTTGAGTTCACCGTTAACAAAGGTCGGGTAGGAGGGATAGTTTTGGATGAAAAAGCCTCGACTCTAAAAGATGCAGTTGTAGTGGAAAAAATTAAGCGATCGCTCCTGCTTTGGAGAGTTCCCCCATCTACAACTGGTAAACTTGTCTTGATATTGCGTATTCACACTTAACTCATCGGTAGTATAGAGACGCGAAATTTCGCGTCTCTGTGATTTAACCAGGGGTTTTAACCTGACGTGCCATGTCTAAGTAAGCGCTCATATTTGCCCCTGGACGCCGACGGCCATTAGAGCTAGTAGCCGAAGGAGCAAGATATTTAGGCGCAAAGGTAGTTTCTTTTGGCTCCTCTTTCAGGACTTTGGCTGCTGCGGCTTTTGCATTTTTGCCAGGTTCAACTTTAAGACCCTCAGCAGTCTGGACAAGCGTAACATCCGCTGGTTTGGGATTTTTTGCTGATTTTTCCTTAGCCTTACCCTTAGCTGCGGCGGTTTTTCTTCCGTTCAATGAAGCTGGCTTGGATGCTTCTGGTGCTTCTGATGCTTCTGATGCTTCTGATGTTACTGTTGCCGTTACTTTTTTAGCATTCGATACAACTGTTTCTGCTACTGTCTCTGCTACTTTCTTCGCGTTCGATGCTACTTCTTTAGCAGCATCTTTAGCAGCATCTTTGGCTTCGTCCAATTCCAAGAAGTAGCCGTTGCTTTTCTTCTTGCCTGGTAACAGTCCGGTAATGAAACCAAGAATACCCGAAATTAACTTTTTGATAAAATCCATTACAATTACTCCTGCCTTTTACCTTTTATATTTGAAACTCGACCGTAATTGTTAAAAATTACGACAAAATGTTACATTTTCTAGTTTGTGCCACCCCATTGTGGTGACAACCCTTATAGGTTTGTGCTTAATCAACATTTTAGTAAAACCACAGGGCAAATGTTTTTTTTGCAAGCACTTGCGACCTGTATACACCGAGAACTAATTATTAAATTTTACTGTAACTAAGAGCAAGATTCTGAAAGCAGGCTTTACAAAAATTAACATTTCTTTGTTTGAAAATTGCTGATTGAAGAAAACAACCAGTGAGGGGAGTGTCATAGCCTGTTGGCAAATAGCGCTGGCTATAAGTTAAATTTTATACCAACTATCTTTGGGAGCATTTCAGTTTTGCAAAAATGTCTTTTAAAGAATCCGAAAAGCAACAGCTTCAGTTTGTAAAGCAGTATATATAGCAACAGCCTTGGTGATTAGGACATCAACAGATGATAAAACTTAGACACAAAAAGACTTTCACCCAGTCCCCAGTCCCCAGTCCCCAGTTCCCAGTCCCTTGCTATACCTACAAAAGTGAAATACACCCCAAAATTGAGCCAGATTTTGTAAATGAACATTGAAAATCAACAACGCAATCCCGTTTTGTTAATACATGGGATTGACGACACAGAGGCAGTTTTCCATAAAATGGCGGCTCAGTTAAGACTACAGGGTTGGTCTGTATATTCCCTGGATCTCGTACCTAATAATGGTAATGTGGGTCTTGATGAGTTGGCAAAGCAAGTAGCAGATTATGTTGCAGCCACCTTTGCACCAGAACAACGCCTGGATTTGGTAGGCTTCAGCATGGGAGGAATTGTTAGCCGTTACTATGTCCAGCGACTGGGAGGAATTAACCGCGTTGAGCGGTTTATCACAATCTCTTCGCCCCATCATGGAACTGTGGTTGCTTATGGTTCCTGGCGTCCTGGTTGTGTACAAATGCGCCCCGACAGCGTTTTTCTCAAGGATTTAAATTCTGATGCTGTAATGTTGGGGCAGCTAAATTTTACATCTATCTGGACACCTTATGATTTGATGATTGTCCCAGCGAATAGTTCACAAATGTCCGTAGGAAGCGAAGTCATAGTACCAGTTGCTTTACACCCTTGGATGCTGACAGACCCCAGGAGTTTAGCAGTAGTTAAAGCAGCTTTAGCAGAGCCTATTAGGCTACCCTTACTGAATAAAAAATCCAGTCAGTAGCTAGAATTCTTGCCATGCTGCATTTATTCATCTTTAATTATGTTAGTGCAGCGTAAAGCCTTCTCTTCTCCCTTGGCGCTAGCCTCTCCCTTTGGGATTCGGGGAGACGCACTCGCGTTCGAGACGCTGCGCGTAGCTTGCTTCCACGAAGTGGTACGGCATAGCAACGCTATGAGCAAGTCCGCGTTCGCGTAGCGTCTCGTAGAGAGGGTGATTACGAATTATAAATTACAAATTACGAATTTCTTAAGTCCTATCCCCAATTTGCGTATGTTCGTAACTCCCAAAAATCGCCTCTGGGTGACGATAACACTTGAACTCCATGAGGTTATAAAAGGGATCTTCTAAAAAGAAAGTGCGATGCTCAAGAGGAGAACCAACAAAGCGATTTTTGGTTTCCTCACGAAAAAGTAGCTGTTGTTGTTGTGCCCTTTTTAGTAAGTCTTGCCAGTCACGTTCTTGGGTAAAAATTAGCCCAAAGTGTCTAGGATATATACTATGTTGCGGTGTCAAGGGTTCTTTGGTGACGTGAGCCACTAATTGATGGCCGTAGAGATTAAGAATTAGGGCGTGATGGTTTTCACGACCAGGAATGCAGCCCAAGCCATCCACGTAATATGCTTTTGTTTGGGCAATGTCAGTTACAGGGAAAGCAAGATGGAATAAAGTTTGGCTCATAGCTTATCTAAAAAAGACTAGTAGTTGATGCTATCTACAATTTATGCTGTTAAATCTTGATTGTGGTCAACTTGAACACAGTTTTAATTGACATTAACTTATATACTTTATCCTTATGACTAAGATTGGGTATTGAGTACCACTTCAGCTGCTGCACCCTGCGGTTGTGGACTTCGCCCTGCATCTACATAATTTACACTTAATTATTTAGTCTTGTGCAGCTATAGTAATTTAGATTTGCATGGGTACAGGCTGAGGAACGTAAATTTAATAACTTACAACTTTCGTAAGGTGTTTGGTAATTTAATCCATTCTAGAAATTGCTTTGAGTATGTTACGCACTCGAAGAGTCCACTCAACTAAACAGAAGTTTTGCATTTTGTTTAATCCACGTTCTTTAGTCAATATTGCAGTGTATATCTAAGAGATTGTTTGTTGTTTAACACTCAGCTTTCAGGGTGATATCTACGGAATTTAGTTAATAATACAAATATATTACTTGAACTGCGGAGGTGTCATAAATTAAGCATTAGTACAGCACGGCGTAAATAAACCACTCATTCAAAATCAACGAAACTCTTACGTTGTATACCTGTTTGACTTTTGACTTTTGAGAGCCAGTTGCTTCAAGGCTCTTAACCCGCGCAACGCACTGTCTCCTTTTGACTTCTGCCTTGCGGTACTAAGGGTAACAAATTAGTTATTCTGTTGATATTCAGACAAAATTACTCATTGATTAATTGCTGATGTCATCCTTAATTGATTCTGTTAATCCCTGGTTGGTGGCGGTAGGATTAAATACAATTCTATTGGGTTTAGCTTGGATTGCTCCGAAAAAGCTGCTTACCCCTGCTGGATTATTCCATGCCTGGTTTCTGGCTATCTTAATTTGGGTAACTTTGGGCTGGCAAGGATATGCAGTAGTAATGTTCTATTTTCTCGTTGGTTCTGGGGTTACCCGCATCGGAATGGCGCAGAAGGAGGCTGAAGGAATTGCCGAAAAGCGTTCTGGGGCAAGAGGCCCAGAAAATGTTTGGGGTTCGGCTTTGACTGGGGCGCTGTGTGCTTTGGGAGTAGGGATAATAAATTCGGGATTTATTGTACCTAGTCCGCAATTTTTAGTCCCCAATACTTCGGCTTCGCTCAGTACAAGTCCCCAGTCCCTATTATTGTTAGCCTATGTAGCGAGTTTCAGTACCAAGCTGGCTGACACCACTGCTAGTGAAGTCGGTAAGGCGTATGGTAAAAGCACCTTTCTAATTACCACACTCCAACCAGTGCCTCGCGGTACAGAAGGAGCGGTAAGCTTGGAAGGGACTTTAGCTGGGATTGTGGCTTCTGTAGCGATCGCATTTGTTGGTTGGGGAGTTGGTTTAATTAATCTATTAGGAGTAACTTGGTGTGTACTGGCAGCATTTATTGCCACGAACTTAGAAAGTGTGATTGGGGCAACATTGCAATCTAAGTATACCTGGCTAACCAATGAGATAGTAAATATTTTGAATACATTAATCGGTGCGATCGCGGCTGTGCTACTCGCCTGGACATGGATAAGTATAATTTACTAGGCAGGTGAGAATAAAGGATTACTTGTTAAGGTTCTGCCCTCAGTTGCTACAATTTGGGCCACATGAGCAACGCAGTGCATCAAGTTTTAGCAACTGGCAAGAAACAATTCTTAATATGTTTTAGTTTATTTTCGCTTATCTAACCTAATCATCATTCATTTTTCCAGAACGATTAGCTTGTAGTAAGCGGCTCCAGCCCTGCTTTTATCCAACTTAAATACTCATTAGCTGATCTAGCTGATTACTTCTCTGAATTTATAAAGATTTGGTTACACAACTTGTTTTGCCTTCTAACTGATATTTTAAATCCTGTTCTGTCCCCGCTAGTCCGTAAAAGTAATTATGGGAAATTATTTTATTTACTAGTTATATAATTTTTTGACCATTTAGATGTAATTAGTTAATAAAATTTTTATCATATTTAATCGTCAATGACCAAATGCTTTTTATATGATTTAATTTAAAAGTCTTATAAGTTCTTAATCATTTTCACATAGTTAGTTCATGGAATCTTTACCATTTTTGACAATCAATGACAAAATAATTTCTATTGAGTCAGCAGTAAAGTACCTGCAAGCCTCTGGGAAATTGGGACAGTTCATTGGTGATATTCTCCGTCAGTACGTAATTGAAGAAGAAATCCGAACACGAGACGATATTGAGATTGGTACAGCAATAACTGAACAGGCAATTATTGACTTTAGGTTGAAAAACCAACTGATTGACCCCCAAAGTTTTCAAGAATGGTTAAAGGTCAACAACACAGATTACGCTAGCTTTCACACATCGGTGGCTTTTGGTTACAAGTTAGAAAAGCTAAAAGCTGTAGTGGCGGAAGAAAAAGTCCCAGAATATTTTATTGAACGCAAAATTTTTTTGGATCGGGTGGTACTTTCTCGGATCGTTGTTGATAATCGAGAATTGGCAGACGAACTACAAACCCAAATTGAAGAAGGAGGTAGTTTTGAGCAACTAGCTAAGGAGTATTCCCTTTCGGATGACCGAATTGTGAACGGGATGATGGGAATAGTCAGCCGAGGAACTATGCCGGATATATTACGGGCAGCTATTGATGTGGCCAGTCCTGGACAATTGATAGGACCAATAGAAATCGTTGGCAAAGACTCTCCCCAAGGAGAAGGACCTTACGGTTTGTTTCGAGTAGAACAATTTCTGCCAGCGTCTTTAGAAGATACTCAACTAAAGCAAGCACTACAAAATGAGTTGTTTGAGAAATGGCTAGCAGAGAAAATTCAAAAACTGACAGTCAAATTACAAGTGAGTTAAATATTCTGGATAATGAATCTTTACGATTAAAAGTGCTAGCTTCTTTGCCTTGGAATCAGCCACCGTTATGCTGGCTGACTCCCGAACAACAATCCCGATTGGAAAAGGAGTCCCAAACTCGTCAGTATCGTCTTGGAGAGAAAATCTGGTCAAACGATGTCGGCGGTTACCAATTCTTAATTGTGGCTGGGAAAGTCCGCTTACGAGAAGACAGTCGCTACAAATCGGCAAAGCCGCCCAACGCGGTGTCTCAAGAGGGCGTTGGCAAACCCTTAGCAGCCCTAGATGTAGGGGATTGGTTCGGTGACTTACAAAAGCTGTCTGCGGATTTTAAAGCTGTAGCTGCTAGTAAAGAAGTAGTAGTAGTGTGTTGGCATACAGCCCTGTGGGCAGAATTTTCTAATCCACAAATTCAGGAATTCTGGCAAGTGTTACCAGTGGACATGGAAAAAGAGAGAGACACATTTTCTTTTTCTTCCACTCCTTCACTAGCGCCAGTCTCAGAGGGAACTTCTAGCCCTCACAGCCTTCAACCCCAAAGAGGACTCCCAGCCGCCAATCAGATCATCTCAAGTTATCCCTTTGTTGCTAGCTGGAACACTGCTGCTGCTTGTTTAACAATGGTGGCGCAACAGTTAGAAAATTCTGTGCAACTGGAATGGGTGCAGCGCCAACTCAGAGGACAACGCCCAAAACAGGTTGTGGAAGCAGCAGAAAAGTTAGGGTTAGTGTTGCGGCGGTTACAAGTGAGTTGGGGTGAGTTACGACAGTTGTCATTTCCAGCTTTACTACTGTGGAATTCTGATTCACCCCAGAGTCCATCCTGGGTGGTGGCTTATGGAGTTAAAGGCGATCGCCTGATTATCGCTAACCCTCTAAATCCCGATCGCATTTGTGAAAGCTTGTCTGAGTCGATAGTTGAAGCATCTTGGGATGGGCGATTGTGGCAAGTAGAACTCATATCCCAGCAAGAAAAATTTAACCTCAGTTGGTTCACCCCAGCAGTTTGGAAGTATAAGGGATTGCTTACTGAAGTATTGTTAGCATCTTTTACCTTGCAGCTTTTGGGGTTAACAACACCACTAATTACGCAAGTCGTCATTGATAAAGTGATGGTGCAGGAGAGTTTGCCGACTCTCGATGTGATGGCGATCGCACTTTTTTGCGTAGCCATATTTGAGTCCATACTTGGCATTCTGCGCCTATTCATTTTTACCCATACAGCTCGTCGTCTGGATTTGAGTTTATCTGCACAGCTATTTCGCCATCTAATGCGTCTGCCTTTGGCTTATTTTGAGTCGCGGCGCGTCGGCGACACAGTAGCACGAGTCCAGGAACTCGAACAAATTCGTCAGTTTCTCACAGGTACAGCATTAACTGTGATTTTGGATAGCATCTTTGCTGTGGTCTACCTAGCATTGATGTTTTATTATAATATCCCACTCACCTTTGTCGCCTTAGCAGTACTGCCGCTATTTGCGACTTTAACGATAGTTGCAACACCAATTCTGCGTAACTGGCTCAACGAAACCTTTAACCGGAATGCCGATAGTCAATCGTTTTTAGTAGAGACAATCACCGGAATTCACTCCGTTAAAGCCCATGCAGCAGAATCAGTAGCCCGCGATCGCTGGGAAGGCTTATTTGCTCGCTTCATTCGCACAGGTTTTAAAGCCTCTACTACCTCTAATATCAGCAGCAACATCGGTGACTTTCTTACCAATTTTTCCACCCTGCTGATTCTCTGGTTTGGCGCTAAGTTAGTCATCGAACAAAAGCTCACAGTCGGACAGCTTGTTGCCTTTCAAATGCTGTCTAGTAGAGTCACAGGCCCACTTTTGCGCTTAGTACAGTTGTGGCAAACCCTCCAACAAGTGCTACTTTCTGTAGATCGCATTGGTGATATTCTCAACGTCTCCCCAGAAGCTGAACTGGGAACTGGTCTAGTTTTACCACCTCTGAAAGGACAAGTCACCTTTGAGCAAGTCTTTTTCCGCTACCGGCCGAACTTTGAAGCAATTCTGCGGGGAATCTCTTTCAATGCCGAACCAGGGCAATTTGTTGGCATTGTCGGACGTAGCGGTTCTGGTAAAAGTACCCTGTCTAAGCTATTGCAACGCCTCTATCAAATTGAATCAGGACGCATCCTCATTGATGGTTTTGATATAAAAAGTGCCGATTTAGCCTCACTGCGGCAACAAATTAGTGTAGTTCTCCAAGAAGACTTTTTATTCAACGGTTCTATTTTGGAAAATATCACTCTCGGTAGTCCCGACATTACCGCAGAGCAAGTAGTAGAAGCGGCAAGATTAGCAGTAGCTCACGATTTCATCAGTCAATTACCCTACGGTTACGAAACCAATGTTGGCGAACGCGGTACAGCTTTATCTGGTGGACAGAGACAACGTATTGCCCTCGCAAGGCTATTTCTTTCTCAAGCGCCGATTTTAGTTTTGGATGAAGCTACCAGCGCTTTGGATAGTGAAACTGAACAACAAGTACTGCAAAACTTGCAAAAAGTTTCTGCTAATCGTACTGTGTTCTTGATTGCTCACCGTTTTGCTCCCCTCAAACGTGCTGATTTGATTTTGGTATTGGAGCAAGGCGTGATTGCTGAACGTGGTACTCACTCACAATTGTTGCAACAAAAGGGTTTGTATTGGTCATTATATCAACGGCAGCAAGCAAACATTTAACTAACTCAAAGTTTGTGGCTGCATAAAAGATAAACGTTTGGAAAGCGGCTTAAGGACAGCCTTTGGTGAATGGAGCTATGCTCCATTCGCCATTTTAATTTTGATAATTTTAATAATTACCCTCGCTTGCAATACGGTTCGGTTAGCTTGTTACCCTGCGAAGATCCCCGCAACCCCCCGATCAATTGGGGGGCTAATTTCCTCCTTTACCCCCAATTTATCGGGAGTCGCCACAGGCAGGGGGATCTTATCCGAACCGTATTGGCCTCGTGGTGTAAATACTTTTATAAGCAGCGATCGCAGTAGTTTTAAGAGTAGTAACTGTCATAACATCTTCTTCTCATTGCGCTAGTCTCCATTAATACACTTCAAAGTTTTAAGATTCACCTAATGAATTTATTCTTAATAAAAACTACATTTGTCAGAATGTTTTTTGGTAATAGAATTAGCATTTTCTTCTAAAATTTCATAGTAATTATTGACAATGAGGCTTATTCATACATGGAAATCTTCTTAATCTAAAGATTTTCAAGCTTCAAACTGTCAAAAACTGATTGCTATCTTTGAGAAAAAAATACTTATGCTCATTGATGATGTTAACAACAATGTGTTGTCAAATAAACAGCTAAATGTCACTTCAATCTTCTCATTAGATAGCTTTAAGACGAAAGATGACCAGAGCCTCAACTTCAGCAGACCTAGTAGCTATAACTCAGCCGATGCTGATGTGCAGTTGCTAAATAATGGTGAATCCGAAAATAGCAGTAACGCTACTACTAATGCTTTTAGCGCTCAAAATTATAACTCCACCAATGGCTATGGCTTGATTAATGGAGCAGCAGCAGTGGCTAGAGCTATTGGTAAGAATACCTTTGCTGATGTTCCTAATCTTGGTGGCAATAATTGGGGAGCAGACCTGGTTAAAGCACCGGAAGTCTGGGCAAAGGGATACACAGGTAAAGGCGTTGTTGTTGCTGTTGTAGATACTGGGGTTGACTATAACCACGAGGATTTAAGAAATAATATCTGGACGAATACCAAGGAAATTGCAGGTAACGGTATAGATGATGATGGCAATGGCTATATTGATGATAATTACGGCTGGAACTTCTCTGATCAAAACAACAACACCCTAGATAACAACGGTCATGGGACTCATGTTTCCGGCACGATCGCAGGAGAAAATAATAACTACGGTGTCACTGGTATTGCTTATGATGCCAAAATTATGCCCGTCAAAGTTTTGAATGAATCTGGCTCTGGTTCCTATAATTCCATATCTAAAGGTATTCGCTACGCTGTGGATAATGGAGCTAATGTGATTAACCTCAGTTTAGGAGGCACATCTTCCAATCGTACTTTAGAGTCAGCCATTGATTATGCCAGCAGCAAAGGAGTAATTGTCGTCATGGCAGCAGGTAATAATGGTGACTCATCACCGGAGTATCCCGCCCGCTATGCATACAAGTCGGGAATTGCCGTTGGGGCTGTGGATAAGAATAATAATATGCCCGACTTTTCTAACCGTTCTGGAACGAATGAAATCGCTTACGTCACAGCCCCAGGAGTTAAAGTCTATTCATCAGTTCCGAATAATCAATATGCCACTTATAGCGGCACTTCTATGGCTGCTCCCCATGTTGCTGGTATAGTTGCCCTGATGCTTAGTGCTAACCCCAACTTGACTGATGCCCAAGTCCGTCAGATTGTCACAGAAACCGCAGGAAATAGTACACAAAGTACAAACTCTAGTTCAAATATTTCTAATGTCAGTTCTGTGGCAAGTCAGGCGATGTCTACAACGGCCTACACCGGAGCAGACACAGCAGAAAACAGTTCACAAACTAGAATCTCTAGTTTCTCTAATTTTAATATTTCCAATGTTAGTTCTCTGGCAAGGCAGGTGATTTCTGGCAACAACTTGCTACCTATAAACACACAAACCGTAAATTATCTCACATCACAGACAATTTATAGTTTTAATAATTCTAATTTTGGTTCTCTAAAAGGTCAGGCGATTACAAAAACAGCAGAATATCTCACACCAGAGACTATTGCTAGTTTTAAGAGTTATGATATCGGTTCTTTAATAGGTCAGCCGATGTATACGACGGGCTACGTTTACACAGAAACAGCAAAATATCTGATACCAGCCGAAGCTAATAACGAATTAGCCAATCCAGAATTATGGTTGCAATTCCAAAGCTATGATAATCTTCTGGGCATCATCAATGCAGATAGCAATAATGAAGATTAGAATAGGGATATCCAAGAAATAAATTATCTAATCTTGTGGGGTGAAGACGGCAAGTTCAATTAGTAAGAGATAGTGGCAATGATGAATTGAATAGTGCCAAGTTGTTCAGGTAAAAATTAGCGATCGCCTTTCTATTATCGGAAATCATAGAGAGCGATCGCTCGTCTAGCTAAATTATGCTGTGCCCAAGCCCATTGTTCAGGATTTTCTGTAATATAAAAACCTGTAAAGCATTTTGAAGGTGAATAATAGAAAGTTCTAGATTCTCAGCTTTATCGTCACGTATGCAATCTCGATAGGCAAGTCCTAGAATATTTTGTACTTCTGCCCAGTTTTGTGGATTAGTTTCATAACTACGAATTTTTAAAGCTTTTTGACATAAATTAATAGAAGTTTCTATATTTTGCGCTCTATCTTCTTCTATACGTTTCCAGTAAACAAATGCCAGTATAGTTTGTGCTAATCCCCATATTTTAGAGTAAGTAGTTGAAGTAAATACAGTTTGTCCTACTTGGCAACACACAGGCGCTATTTCTATATATATAATTAAGTGAGTGCAACTTAGGTAATAAAAATGGTGCGTTAGGCAAAGCCATGACGCACCCTACTGTTGAGCAAAGTTGAAGCTTTAATTACGAATTACGAATTAGTAATTATTTTTGAATGGTATTTACTAGCTCAACTCAACTGTTCAAACTTAAATTTCCCTTTAATAAACTTGTTAAAGTATTGACCTTTAGACGGTGCATTGTCTAAGTCTTCCTTGACACTGGGAGGTACTTTGAAATACTCGTAAACACTTCCACTATCAAATTCAATAGTCAGTGTTTGAGTTTTTGGCTCATAGGTAAATTGCTTAATAACGCTGCCTTCAGGCTTGAGTAGCGGGAAGGCGATCGCATCCCGAATACTAGCACAATCAGTTAATAACATTACCAACCGATCAATCCCAATCCCTAAACCACCCGTAGGCGGCATACCGTATTCAAGGGCTGTCAGAAAGTCTTCATCTACACCTTGGGCTTCCAAATCTCCAGCAGCTTTCCTTTCAGCTTGGGCTTCTAGGCGTTCTCTTTGATCGATGGGATCGGTAAGTTCTGAGAAGCTGTTCCCAGTTTCTCGCCCCACTATAAATAACTCAAATCTTTCCACTAAACCAGGTTGAGAACGGTGAGGTTTTGCTAAAGGCGAAATTTCTACAGGGTAATCAATTACAAAGGTAGGTTGAATTAAATTAGCTTCTACCTTTTCTTCAAAAGCTAAATTCAGTAACTTACCAATTGATTTAGCTTCATCTACACCAGGAATACTAGCATTTTTACTTGCCGTTTTTGCTTCTTCCAAACTTTGGAAAGAATTGAAATCCAAGCCTGTAAATTCTTTAACTAAATCGTGCATTGTTACTCGCCGCCAAGGTGGTGTTAAATCTATAGGTTCTCCTTGGTAGGTAATTTGCAATGTACCAAGTACATCTTGGGCGACAGTGGTAATAATCCCTTCAGTCAGCGCCATCATATCGTTGTAATCGGCGTAGGCTTGGTAAATTTCAATCGTTGTAAATTCGGGATTGTGTCGAGTTGAAATTCCCTCATTACGGAAAACCCGCCCCAATTCAAACACCTTTTCAAAACCACCCACAATCAACCGCTTGAGATGAAGTTCTGTGGCAATTCGCAGATACAACTCCATTTCTAAAGTGTTGTGGTAAGTAATAAATGGACGCGCATCTGCACCCCCAGTCTCACTTTGCAAAACAGGCGTTTCAATTTCCAGAAAATCCCGTTCTTCTAAATAGCGACGAATACCGGCAGTAATTTGAGCGCGACGGCGGAAAGTTTGTCGCACTTCCGGGTTAACAATCAAGTCAACGTAGCGCTGACGGTAGCGCTTGGCAACATCCGTTAATCCATGCCACTTGTCGGGTAGGGGCAACAGGGATTTAGTCAGGATAGTATATTGTTTAACGTAGACAGATAACTCGCCCTTTTCAGTCCGTTTAATAGTACCTTTAACTCCCAGGATATCGCCTGCATCTGTGAGTTGTTTTAAATGATTGAAGGCATCAGCATCAATATCTGCCATGCTTTCTTGGATGCGATTTTTATCCAAATAAAGCTGAATCGTGCCAGTTTCATCTTGCAAGGTAAAGAAAGCCAGTTTACCAAAAACGCGACGCGCCATAATCCGTCCAGCGATCGCAACTTCTAAATCAACTTCTTCACCACTGGCTAAATCGGCAAACTGTTCTTGCAACTGAGCTGCATGATGGGTAGATTCCCAACGATAGGCATAGGGATTAGTCCCTAGCTGCTTGAGTTGTTCTACTTTCTCCAGCCTTGCGGCTCGGATATCTTCTTCCGACATGGTAACGAACTTTCAGGGGGCAAGATTAATTATAGATGCTGCAAAAGTTGAGAGTAAGAGATATTTGCACTTTGCAGATGATAATATCGCCAAACCAAATACAATGACACAAACTAGAGTGCGCTTGTGGAATGTAGATGAATATCACCGGATGCTTGAGACGGGTATTATCACAGCCGATGAACGGGTAGAACTGATTGATGGGCAAGTTATCCCCATGAGTGCCAAAAATCCCCCCCATGCAGCAACAACGCTGTGTGCGTCTGATTATCTCAAGCGTTGGCGCAGCCCGCCGCAGGCATCGCTAGCAGAAGTTGCCTTAATTCGGGTGCAAGATCCCATTCAGTTAAGCCAATACTCGGAACCTGAACCAGATATTGCTGTTGTCCGCATTGATGCGCGAAAGTACATTGCTCATCATCCTGCAAATAGTGGGTAAGATAGCTACAAGAAAAAGTGCGATCGCTTGATCGCATTTTATCCAAAAGGCTGTCAGAAAAAATATTATTGGTATCTTCTATGACAAAGGCTCAAAATTTTCCTCTACAACTAAAACCTTTATTTTTGTACTATTTTTAGCGAATGCCTAGATGAAATAGCCTTCATTTTCAAGTTAGTAAATTGCATGATCGCCTTTACAAAATCTTGCTGTTCTGGTTGCAAATGCAGTTTTTCTAGGGCTTGATTAATATTATTACCAGCCCGGAGATTGTGATTAAGTTGGGCACGTTGCGATGTGTTTAAGACTGCCTCAATTTCCCTGTTTCTTCTCTGACGCACAGCCTGGAGTTCTTGGCGTTGTAAAGGAGTCAGGTTAATCTCCGACGAGGTGGAGTAGCTAGCAGTTTTGGTAGTTTGGGTGGAAATAACACCAGAAGTAGTATGGAGTTGAACGGGTGCTGCTAAGGCAATTCCCGGCATGGAAAGGACAAGAGCTAGAATAGCAGCGAACACAGAAAGCCGTTTTTTCAAGTGAATTGCCATATTCAGAAATGCCTACATCTAATTTAATGCTGAGATATAGTTAAGCAATTTTCAAGCGTTAATTTTGAATCTTGGATTTATCCCACCTCGAAGAGGATGGTACTTCAGCTAGAAAATATTATCCGCTTTAAGGGAATCCAAAAAAACTAGAATGGCAAACTTAACTGAATTACTTTTGCTAAAATCCAGACCCAAATTCAAGTTTGTACAAAATCATCACTTGATTGCTCATTTCTGTTAATCTGTCAATGCGTAAGTCCTGGTAAAATTTGGTTGCTAGAATTCCTAACAACAAGAGTTGTATCATAAAATCAAAAAAATAACTAAAATCCTTGTAACTACCTTGGCATTTTATCTATGCTTTGGTGGAGTCGTACAGGCTTGTAGCATTACTAGCATAAGTCCGCAGTGCATTAGGCAATTCTAACGCACTATATATAACTTCACTCAGCACTCAAAACTACTCAGGTCTTTTCATTCTGTCGATTTCTCGTTGTAATTCTTCAATTTGTCGGCGTAAAGCTTCTGTTTCATTTGCGGAGGATTCTGCTGCAACATTTACTGATCCTGAAGCAGGCGATCGCTGATAATTTCCTCGGCGAATTTGCTGGTATTCTTCAGATACTGCCCACGCCCGTAAGTAATGCAAGCGTTCAACTGGGAAAGGATGGCTTAATATCGTACCCTGAGTGCCATTGTAAAGCAAAAATTTATACACCTGATTGAGTCCATCTTCATCCAGTGCCTGATAATTTTCTGACTGCTTGATAAACTCTTGTAAACTACATTCATTGGCATATTTGTTACTACCGCCAGAGAGTTTCATCATCGTTGACATCACCGGATTCAAGTCATCCATGACTAGTAGTGCGGCGCGATCTGACGATAACTCAGCTTTCCGCCGCCACTCAAAAAAGGCGTAAATCAAGCCTTGCGTGACAATATTACCGATGCCGAAGGTCAATTCTCCCAAGGCGGAAGCAGCACTCATCGCCCACATCGCCATTTGAATTAAAATAGTATGACCACATTTAATATGCCCCAGTTCATGGGCTAGCACCGCCCGAATCTCGGCTTCGTCTAGTAAGTCTAGTATCCCTGTATTTATGACTATGTAAGGATTCTCTTGCCCCAGCGCATAGCTATTTGCTTGGGGATTTTGCGAGACAAACAGTGTAGGTTCTGGGTAAATGTCCAAATCTCGGACGCATTCCCGAAACATCTGGTAAATAGTGGAATATTGACGCGGCCCGACTTGGATGGTGTTACCCATTAGATAGACTAACTGAGGGCGTTCGTAGATAAATTCCACAAATTTACGAGCAATTAAATCAAATCCTGGTAAATTTCGTAAAGCTTGCTCGGCTTGGCGATCTAGTGGATGCCTGAAGGCTTCGCTGGAAATTCCTGTGTAAGTTGGCATAATTCAGGGTATTGGGTGATTGGTCATTGGTGATTAGTCATTGGTCAAAAACAAAGGACTAATGACTAATGACAAAGGACAACATAATAGAAATGGGGCTTTGTTCGTAAAAGTCACTTTGTATGGAATTAAAAGCGTGTGATTGAGGCAGAAGTTCATTTTTCATTACATAACTTTTTGCGATCGCAGGCGGGGTTCCCTTCCTGGCCCCATCATTTGACGATGGCACGGTTGGTAGCACGCGCCTTGCGCCTGGGACGTAGTGCCCTAATTCAAGTAGGGGCAGTTTGTGGCTATCAAGGGCGATATCGTACTAGTTTTGTAGCATCAGCCCTAATGTGGCATGGCCCTGTAATTATTGTTGCTCAAGAAGCAGTGCAGCAACTTCTGCTGCGGGTGGAAATTCCCCGTCTACAGCAGTGGCTACCAGCCAATAAAGCGATTAGGACAGGTGACGCTTGGCCTAGTGCCCAGTTCCAAGGGCTACTGTTAACCTCCCCAGAAGCTTGGTTAAAAGGACAATTTGCTGGTGGCGATCGCTTTCCCCAAGGCATTCCCACAATTATTGATGGGGTAGATGATCTAGAAGATTGGGTGCGTCATCAACTTACCCAAGATATTCAGCCCCATGATTGGGATCAACTCATGCTGGCTTGCCCAAATCAAGCTGAGGCAATTCGCGAAGCACGGATACAACTTACACACCAACTTTTTCAGCATCCTGTCAATCCATATCAGTGCTACTTAATTTCCCAGCCAGAAATAGAAATTTTGAGTCGTCTGTATTTGGCTTTAGATCAAGCCAACCTCCCAGATAATTGGAAAAATTTCTGGCAACAATTTCAAACCCTTGATGAAAATCTTTCTCCCCCTGCTCCCCCTGCCCTCTTCTGGGCAACTATTGCCCATCGACAAGGTTTATTTTCTTTGCACTATGCGCCAATGGAATTACGTGAAATCCTCTCACCCTTATGGCAGCGACAACCAGTAGTTTTAATTGGCAGCGCCATAGAACCGGAAACTGAGGCTCCTCTTTTCCGACAGCGCCTTGGTTTGGACGATTTAACTTGCCTAAAGTTCTCTGCGGATCAAGCAGAAGCAATTCAACTGTATGTACCCTATAAATTGCCCCTACCTAATACGCCAGAATTTCAAGCGGCATTTATTCACAAAGTCCGCACACTGGTTTGTTTAAGTGCTACAGCACCAGGATTAACGGTTGTCTTGGTGGGGGATGTACCACTCAAGTCTCAAGTTGCGACAATTCTGGCCTCAGAGTTTGGTTCGCGGGTGCAAGTAGAAAAAACTTGTTTAGATGAAAATGGTATTTTAATTAGCGGTTGGGAATTTTGGCGAGAACATCAACGAGTCTTGCCTGCACCCCATCTGTTAATTATTGCTACTTTACCTTTACCATCTTTAGAAAATCCGCTAGTAGCTGGTAGGGTAGCTCGTTATAAGCGATCGCATCAAGATTGGTTTCGTTTATATTTGTTGCCAGCAGCTTTGAATGAATTACAAAGAGCGATCGCTCCAGTCCGAGAAAGTCAAGGCATTGTTGCTTTACTTGATAGTCGTGTAGTTAATCGCAGCTACGGCGCTCAAATTCTCGCAGCTTTAAGTCCTCTGGCACGCATTAACTATCTTGACCCCAGTCTGTTTTCTAATACCGATGAAGAAAATTCCGCTTAAGGTGATTTGTCAATGCCCAATTTACATTTTATGAAGCTAATCCGATTGGTTGCCTCTCTATAGCCATGATTCCTGGCAAGATAAATTTAGAACCTAAGTAAAATTTGAGTTGCTGATTATGGGTGAAGCAAAGCGTCGTAAAACCACACAAGGGAAAACATACGGTCAAGAGACTCGCATCTTGCCTTGGGTTCCCATCACAAAAACTCAAGGCGAACAATTTGTCAGTTGGACAACTCGTGGTGCCTGGATAGGCATTGGCCTTATGGTTGTAGCATGGGCAACTATCCGTTTTATCGGCCCAGCCTTCGGTTGGTGGCAAGTAGTTTCATAAATCCTGCTGTTAATCTTTTCCCTTGGAGAAACCTTGAATCTTACTCCCCTTCCCTTCTAGGGAAGGGGGTGGGGGTTAGGTCTCTATTGGACTAAACTGTAAACGCTATAAAAACAGACCAGATAAGCGGTTCAGCTTCCAAATGATCTAAATTAAATCAGCGACGCCGAATAGCCCGCACTTCGACCCTTCGACAAGCGAAGGGCAGGCAAAAGCTCAGTGACCATCAAAGACATAGCTTCTTGATACTGGCTTGCTCAGTGAAATCCTAACTGGGCTGCTTGCTGCTTAGTAGTACCTCAGCAGCTACTCTTTTCAATTGGAATTTTCCCGCAGGTTTGGTCAGTGTATGCTCCACGTCTTAGGTCTATCTTTGTAGTATGTAAAGAAGCACTTTTAACCTAAGATTATGCCCTCCTCTAAAAAATCCCTCACCTACCCATCCAGCTACAAAAGCAATCAAGTCGATAACTACCACGGTACTTTAGTCGCAGATCCTTACCGTTGGTTAGAAGATCCTGACTCTGAAGAAACAAGGGCTTGGATTGAAGCACAAAATCAAGTTACTTTTGGCTACTTGAGCGAAATTCCTACCAGGGAAAAAATTAAACAACGCCTCACCAAACTTTGGGATTATGAAAAATATGGTATCCCTTTTAAAGAAGGTGAATCTCTGCAAGACGGTTTCACCGAACGCTACTTTTATTTCAAAAATGACGGACTGCAAAACCAAAGTGTCTTCTACACTCTAAAAACCCTCGATGACGAACCCAAAGTTTTACTTGACCCCAATAAACTTTCAGAAGATGGCACTGTTGCTCTTTCAGGATTGTCTATTAGCGAGGATGGTAAACTTTTAGCATACGGTCTATCTGCCTCTGGTTCTGATTGGCAAGAGTGGAAAGTACGCGATGTTGAAACTGGTGAAGACCTGCAAGACCACCTGAAATGGATTAAATTTTCTGGTGCATCGTGGACACATGATAATCAAGGTTTCTTCTATAGTCGCTACGATGAGCCAAATGAAAAAACTCAATTAGAAGATGTTAACTATTATCAAAAGCTCTACTATCATCAATTAGGTAAACCCCAATCAGAAGATGCACTAATTTACCATCGTCCTGACCAAAAGGAATGGGGTTTCAGTGGCGGTGTTACTGAAGATGGACGCTATTTAATAATTTCAATTTGGCTAGGTACTGACTCCAAAAATTTGGTTTTCTTTAAAGATTTGACTAACCCTAATAGTGAAGTCGTAGAACTAATTAACCAATTTGAGGCAGATTACAGCTTTATCGACAATGATGATAGCGTGTTTTATTTCCGCACGGATTTAAATGCACCACGGGGACGAGTGATTGCTATTGACACCAAAAACCCAGCACCAGCAAATTGGCAAGAAATCATTCCTCAATCAGCAGAAACTTTGGAAAGTGTAGGTATACTCAATAACCAATTTGTTGCTGATTACCTCAAAGACGCTCATAGCCAAATTAAAATATTTGACCTTAAAGGTGCGTTTATTCGTGACGTTGAATTACCTGGACTTGGTTCAGCCGGGGGTTTTGGAGGGAAGCGTCATGATACTGAAACTTTTTATAGTTTCACTAGTTTCACCACACCAGGAACTATCTATCACTACGATATGGTAACTGGTAAAAGTACCATTTTCCGCCAGCCACAGGTGGATTTTAGTCCTAATGATTATGAGACTAAACAAGTCTTTTATCATAGCAAAGATGGTACTAAAATACCAATGTTTATCACTCATAAAAGAGGCATAAAGTTAGATGGAAATAACCCGACTTATCTCTATGCCTATGGTGGTTTTAATGCTTCAATGACACCTGGTTTTTCTGTGAGTCTTTTGGTGTGGATGGAGATGGGTGGTGTCTATGCTATGCCCAATATACGCGGCGGTGGAGAATACGGCGAAGAATGGCATCAAGCAGGAATGAAGCATAAAAAGCAGAATGTCTTTGATGACTTTATTGGCGCTGCTGAGTGGTTGATTGCTAATAAGTATACTAAGACTGAGAAGCTGGCGATCGCAGGTGGTAGTAACGGCGGTTTATTAGTGGGTACTTGTATAACGCAACGTCCCGATTTGTTTGGTGCAGCTTTACCAGCAGTCGGCGTGATGGATATGTTGCGGTTCCACAAATTTACCATCGGCTGGGCTTGGACTTCCGAATATGGTTCAGCAGATAATCCAGAAGAGTTTCCAGCGCTGTATGCTTATTCGCCACTACATAACATTAAACCAGATACAGCTTACCCAGCAACCTTAATTACCACAGCCGATCATGACGATCGCGTTGTCCCTGCTCATAGTTTCAAATTTGCCGCAGCTTTACAAGCAAATCACGCAGGTGATGCGCCAACGCTAATTAGAATTGAGACTAAAGCAGGACATGGTGCGGGTAAACCCACGGCTAAAATTATCGAAGAAGCCTCAGACAAATGGGCTTTTTTGGTGCGTACTTTGAATGTTGAAGTTTAGGGGTTAATTTATTTGTAGGGTGCGTTAACGCAGTGTAACGCACTACATTATTTCCATAAGCGTCAAACTTCCCTATACAATACCACTCACCCAACACACTTAGTATTGACTGCTTGATCAATTTTATAAACGCGATCGCTTCCACTTCTGGGTAAGGTGTATCCCAAATACTGCGATGTCACTATCTTGAAATGCACGCAGCACCAAATCGTTGTGTTTCCATGTTGATTGAAACTTGAGAGATGACTTAGCATTAAATAATTATGTAAAAGCGATCGCTCGGAAAAATCACAAGTTAGAAAATTTGTTGTAAGAAACTATTGACTAAAAGATGTTATCACCCAGATACCAAATTAAAAGTGAATCAGTTTAAAGGGTAAGGGTGGAGAAAAACAATTATTTACCTTCACCCTTACTGCTTCCCTTCATCTGAGCAAGAAGTTTTATTTCTTTATCCCTCTTGTGCTTAAAACGCGACAGCTTGGGCTGTCCCCTTCAGATGGATTGTTGTATAAATTTGTTTCTGCCCCTGGTTGAATTGAGGAATCACAGAAAAGCGGTTTGTTGTGGTGATTCCTTTAGTTTCAACTTTTACTTCGTTGCTAGATCCAAGGTTTACACGGGGTATGAGCAAGCTAAATGTGGTGTTGCCAGTATCTACTGTCTTTTTAATAGTCACAGTTACTAGTGTACCAATTTCCGTATCTACAGTACGGATCTCATCTCCCGCAAAGTTTAATGTCTGTTTCTGCTCTTGATAGTTGAAAAGGGGCTTACCAGTAAAGCTTGATGTTGAGTAATTAACACTAACTTTCTCGCCTTTGGAATTATACCCTGTGAAATTATACAAGTTCGGTGTTCTTTGTTCTTGAGCATGAGATTGTAATACAGGTATTGCTGCTAAGGTTATACCTAATGTGAATGATGCAATTAAGTTTCTTGTTTGCATATTTAAAAAAGTTATTGCTAGTTTGACGAAGATATCTACCCTGATGGGATGACAAGGAATGAAACCAATTATAAAAGTGGATATTCCGAAAAAGTTATAAAACTTAACATATAGCAATTTTTGTTAATCTAGTTGCAATAATTTATAACAGTGCGTCTAGTTACATGTGTCTTGAAAATAGGCAATAAGTGGCAAAAAATAAGGAAAAGAATTGTTTCTACCCTTGTTTTGGGCTATTGCTCGTAGGTGTCTCAATACGCTTCGGTTAACATGTTGCCTCTCGAAGATCCCCCCAACCCACCGATAAATTGGGGGGATTTTTCTGATCTTTATCCCCTTTTTAAGGGGATCGCCGCAGGCGGGGGGATCTTATCCGAACCGTATTGATAGGTATCTTGCAAATAGGTAAACTTGAAAACCGACTATTAGCGGCATAGTGGAAATAAAGCTACCATTAAAAATGGTAAAAAAGCCGAGAATGTAAGTCTTTTTACTTCCAGAAAGCGATACTAAGGTTTTGTTTTATAATTAGAAATTTTGCATTTCCCATTGCTTATGAAGCTACGCCCATATATGCTTGTAGGGTTTTTTCTTAGCCTTCTGCTAAGTATTGTGCCTTTTTCGGGCAATTTCACCAATGCTGTAACACCAACAGCAGTCGCACCTGTATCAGCTGTTTCATTCACCCAGGGTGTACAAAAAACCGTATTAGACAACGGCTTAACAGTGCTAACTAAAGAAGTCCATACCGCTCCAGTAGTGAGCGTACAAGTTTGGTATAAAGTTGGCTCACGTAATGAGGTTAAGGGAGAGAATGGCATTTCTCACCAGCTAGAACATTTAATGTTCAAAGGTACAACTGAGCGTCCTGTACAGTTTGGAAGGTTATTTAGTGCCTTGGGTAGCCAGTTCAATGCTTTTACTAGTTATGACGAAACAGCTTACTTTGGCACTGTGCAACGAGACAAACTCGAAGCATTGTTGACACTAGAAGCTGATCGCATGGAAAACTCCTTAGTTGGGCCTGAACAACTTACAAGTGAAAAGCGGGTGGTGATCTCCGAGTTACAGGGGTACGAAAATTCACCAGGCTATCGTCTGAGTCGGGAAGTGATGCGAGATGCTTTCCCTAATAGAGCCTATGGCTTACCTGTGGGAGGCACAAAAGCTGATGTACAGAAATTCACGGTGGAGCAGGTGCGGAATTATTACCAAACCTACTACAGCCCAGAAAATGCCACGTTGGTGATTACAGGGGATTTTGCCACAGAACCTGTACTCAAAGTTGTTAAAGAAACTTATGGGAAGTTGGCAAAACGAGGCAAAGAGGACACGGGGACACTTTTAGACCAGAACAGTGAGAGGGGAAATGTCACCGCGTCTTCTGCGGTTGCCTCTACTACTAAAAAAGCACCGATTGTTTTGAAGCAACCTGGAAGTGCGGCACTACTGCAAGCAGTGTATCCTCTGCCAGATATCAAGCATCCTGATGTCCCAGCAATTGATGTGATGGATGCCATTCTCACAGGCGGACGTAGCTCTAGGCTTTACCAGGCTTTGGTGGAATCTGGACTCGCTAGTTCCGTGAGTGGCGGTGCAGCCGAACTTATCGAACCAGGTTGGTATGAAATTAATGCTACGGCGGCTCCGGGTCAAGAGTTAGGTAAAATTGGCCAAGTGCTTCAGGAATCTTTAGCAAAATTGCAAGAACAGCCAGTTACTACAGAAGAATTAAACCGGGCGAAGACGCAACTGCAAGCCTCGTATATCTTGGGTAACCAAGACATCACTAGTCAGGCAACCCAACTGGGATATAACCAAACTGTAGCCGGCGATTATCGTTTTATTGAACAGTATCTAGCTGCGATCGCTAAAGTCACCCCTACCCAAGTGCAGCAAGCAGCAAAAACTTACCTCAATCCGGCCAAACAAACCATTGGCTTCTTTGAGCCAACTCAACCAGATGGGAAACCAGGAAGTTCTAGCGCTGGTTCTGGTCGCACAGTGGAAAATTTCAGCCCTGGTAAGCCTGTAGATCCAGCAGAACTGGCTAAATATCTGCCACCTGCCACATCAGCGACAGATTCGAGCAAACAATCATTACCAGAAGAGTTTACCTTAAATAATGGTTTGCGGGTTTTGCTCTTGCGCGATCGCAACCTCCCCACCATTAACCTGAGTGGACAAATTGACGCTGGTACTGAATTTGACGGTAATCAAAAAGCTGGATTAGCGAATTTGACTGCGGCCAACTTAATGAATGGGACGCAAACTAAAAATGCTCTTACCCTAGCAAAAACCTTAGAAGACCGGGGAGCCGATTTGAACTTCGGTGCCACCCGCGAGGGAGTTAGCGTTGGCGGTGAGGGACTTTCAGCAGACTTGCCGATATTGATTCAAACTCTGGCAGATGTGTTAGAAAATGCCACTTTCCCCGCCGAACAGTTAGAACTGAGTCGCCAACGGGCACTGACAAGTCTCAAAGTCCAGCTAGATGACCCCAGAGGTTTAGGACGACAAGTATTTCAGCAAGCAATTTACCCAGAAGATCATCCATTCCACAGCTTTCCTACAGCCGAGAGTTTAAAGACCATTACTCGTGATGATTTGCTTGGCTTCTACCAGACCCACTACCGACCAGATAGTACAACGATCGCAATAGTTGGAGACTTTGATCCAGTTAAGGTAAAAGCTTTGCTGAATCAGGCGCTTGGCAAATGGTCAGCCACAGGTAAGCCACCTGTTCTCAAAATACCATCCGTGTCCTTGCCGCAAACTTTGACACGTTTAAACAAAGTAATACCTGGTAAATCCGAAGCTGTTACCTACATCGGCTACAACGGTATCTCTCGGAAAGACCCACGTTATTATGCAGCACTGATACTGAATCAAATTTTGGGTGGTGATACCTTAGCGAGTCGCTTGGGTACGGAAGTGCGCGATCGCCAGGGTCTAACCTACGGTATCTATAGTGGTTTTGCCGCCGGAATCAATCCCGGCCCGTTCTTGATTCAGATGCAGACTGCTCCTCTTGATACCCAAAAAGCGATCGCTAGTACTCTTGCTTTACTCAAACAGCTGCGTGAACAAGGAGTGACTGAGGATGAATTCAACGCAGCAAAACGCTCAATTACTAATAGCTACCCCGTGAATTTAGCTAATCCCAGTGATGTATCAAGCATCATTTTGGATAATGCTGTCTTGGGACTTTCACGCTCAGAAATCCGAGACTTTCCCCAGAGGATACAAGCAGTCACGATGACTCAAATGCAACAGGCAATTGAGGATTTAATTAAGCCGCAAAATCTGATAATTGTCACTGCTGGCCCTGGAGAGACTGTACCCAAAGGCAGCTAATTACCTCAAGCTATGTGATCGTCTTGTAGAGAGGGCTACCCAACGGAAACACTTCGCGAACAGTCATCATTTGAGGACTTTAGTCCTCTCTACCAAACGCACTCGCGTTAACTACAAACCTTGAATTATTCACGCTGCTCTACTTAATGCTGACTTTTCATGGTATCTGAAAACCTCACTTCTATTTCTCTCTTTCTTTAAGGAGAGAGACTTTGAATTTTCCCCCTTCCCGTGTCGGGAAGGGGGTTAGGTTTTCGTGGACTTTTCCACATAATGTGAAAAGTCAGCTACTTAACGCTGTTTGATTCGCTGTCAAAGGTAAGTTTCAAACAATTTTTCATTTGTCAATAATACTGAGTGCTTAAGTTTTTCAGCGTAAAACTTCGCAGCCATGTTCCGCAAGTGCTGTATTATGCACAGTCAATTGCTGAAACGTTCAGCTTTTTGTCTCACAGAGGAGCGATCGCAACAAGCTTTATTTAGCGCAGCATCAAAAAGCAACGTTATGATAATTAATCGTCTAATAATAAATAAGTTGGCACAAATAAACCTCAATAGTACGGAGACGATTAATCGCCTCTGTAGAGCAGTCAAAAATCATTGAACTATAGACTTTGGGCTATAAACTCTTGAGAGTGGACTGTTAGGTGCTGCACCCAACTAAAATCAGCCGTTGTACAAATTTCCATAAGGATAATTGAAGTGACTAAGACTAACTCAGACTTTCTTACCTCCACCGATCCAGCGATCGCGGAGTTAATCAACGACGAACTACAGCGTCAGCGAGATCACTTGGAATTGATTGCTAGCGAAAACTTTACCTCTGCTGCTGTACTGGCGGCTCAAGGTTCAGTACTGACAAATAAATATGCCGAGGGATTACCTGGTAAACGCTACTATGGCGGTTGTGAGTATATCGACAAAATTGAGCAACTAGCGATCAATCGTGCTAAACAGATATTTGGTGCTGCTCATGCGAATGTGCAACCTCATTCTGGCGCACAAGCCAATTTTGCAGTGTTCCTGTCGCTGTTAGAACCAGGAGACAAAATTATGGGGATGGATTTGTCTCATGGGGGACATCTCACCCACGGTTCACCTGTAAATGTCTCAGGTAAGTGGTTCCAAGTTAGCCACTACGGCGTCAGCCAACAAACAGAACAACTTGACTACGATCAAATTCGGGAGCTGGCGCTGAGGGAGCGTCCTAAGCTCTTAATTTGTGGTTATTCGGCTTATCCCCGTATAATTGACTTTGAAAAGTTCCGTAGTATTGCTGATGAAATCGGCGCTTACTTACTTGCCGATATTGCCCATATTGCTGGTTTAGTTGCTAGTGGTCTTCATCCCGATCCCATTCCTCATTGTCATGTAGTGACAACAACTACACATAAGACTCTACGCGGCCCTAGAGGTGGTTTAATTTTGACCAGCGACGCAGAACTAGGTAAAAAGCTAGATAAATCTGTTTTTCCTGGCAGCCAAGGCGGGCCATTGGAACACGTCATTGCTGGTAAAGCAGTAGCTTTTGGAGAAGCCCTAAAGCCTGAGTTTAAAACCTATTCTGCCCAAGTGATCGAAAATGCTCGTTCTTTGGCAGAACAATTACAAAACCGGGGTTTAAAGCTAGTCTCAAATGGCACTGATAACCATTTAATCCTCGTGGATTTACGCTCTGTCGATCTAACTGGGAAGCAGGCAGATCAGCTAGTTAGTACCGTGAATATTACTGCTAACAAAAATACTATTCCCTTTGATCCGCAATCCCCATTTGTTACCAGTGGTTTAAGGTTAGGTTCGCCTGCAATGACTACGCGAGGTTTAGGAGAAGCAGAATTTACCGAGATTGCAAATATTATTAGCGATCGCCTGCTTTCTCCAGATTCCGACGTAGTAACCCAAGATTGTCGGCAACGGGTAGCAGCATTGTGCGATCGCTTCCCCTTATATCCTCACCTGGAAATTCCTGTACCAGCATTAGCATAATTGGACATGGGGCATGGGGCATTTGTCAATAGTTCTTCTTCCCCATTCCCCACTCACCATTCCCCATTCCCCACTCCCTACTTCCCTTCCCCAATCCAATGAGTGCAGAAATTATTTGTGTTGGTACAGAATTGCTACTAGGAGATATCCTCAACGGCAATGCTCAATTTTTGGCGCAACAATTAGCGCAACTCGGAATTCCCCACTACTATCAAACAGTGGTTGGGGATAATCCAGAACGGTTGAAGCAAGTTATAGAAATTGCTATTTCCAGAGCGCAAATTCTCATTTTCACTGGTGGACTCGGCCCAACACCAGATGATCTCACCTGCGAAACGATCGCCGATTTTTTTAAAGTTCCTTTGGTAGAACGCTCTGACATCATCGAAGACATAACCCAAAAATTCGCTCAACGTGGTCGGGTTATGTCACCAAGTAACCGTAAGCAAGCTTTGATTCCCCAAGGTGCAGAAATTCTTTCAAACCCCACTGGAACAGCACCCGGTATCATTTGGCAACCTCGTCCTGAAATCACAATTTTTACCTTTCCCGGTGTTCCCAGTGAAATGCACCTGATGTGGGAAGAAACAGCCGTGCCATTTCTCAAAAGTCAAGGTTGGGGTAAAGAAATTATTTACAGCCGGAGTTTAAAGTTTTGGGGTATTGGTGAATCTGCTTTGGCGGAAAAAGTTGCTTCCTATTTGAAATTGCCAAATCCCACAGTAGCGCCTTACGCAGGTAAAGGGGAAGTAAGATTGCGAGTTTCTGCTAAAGCAACTTCAGAAGCAGCCGCAGAAGCCCTAATTGCGCCCATTGAAAAACAACTTAAAGAAATTGCCGGACTGGATTTTTACGGCGTTAATAATGATACTCTTGCTTCCGTGGTTGGTCAGTTGTTACAGGCATCAAAAGAAACGCTTTCGGTGGCAGAATCTTGCACTGGTGGCGGTTTAGGGCAAATGTTGACTGAGATTTCTGGGAGTTCTGATTACTTTTGGGGTGGAGTAATTTCTTATGAGAATTCGGTGAAGGTTGGGCTGCTGGGGGTTAACCCAGAAGATTTAGATAAATTTGGGGCGGTAAGCGCGATCGTTGCAGAGCAAATGGCTGTTGGCGTCAAAACCCGCCTTGCAACAACTTGGGGATTGAGTATTACTGGTATTGCTGGCCCAACTGGAGGGACAGATACTAAGCCGGTGGGTTTAGTTTACATTGGTTTAGCTGGGCCAAAGGATGAAGTGGCAAGTTTTGAGTATCAGTTTGGTACAGTGCGAGGTCGAGCTTTAATTCGTCATGTCAGCGCGAATGCAGCGTTGGATAATCTGCGCCGGAAGTTGTTGACGAGGTAGAAGTATATTATGTTTGTCATACAATTTGTATGACAAACGAACTTAACGATGCGAATTAATGCGCGATTAGATGAAGAGTATGCTGACAAACTAGCTTACATGCAACACCCGGATTTCTCACAAAGCCTGAAAAAAGAAGAGTCAAAAACTGCCAAAATGA
>NZ_CAXTNP010000036.1:0-36952 GCF_964245575.1 uncultured Nostoc sp.
AAAAAACTCAGTACACCTTTATTCCTTCTTCCCAGTCCCCAGCGATGCACTGAGCTTGTCGAAGTGTCCCCAGTCCCCAGTCCCAATGCCCAATTTTTATTCTGGTAATTTATATTGCCCAACAATACGCTTGGCAAACTCTGGAACGTGCGCCTCTAATTTTTCTGCATAATTTCGCTTCACATACAAATAATTCCGAGTAAAGTGAGAATCAATCGAAAACCGTGCATATTCTAAACCCTTGGGGCCGATTTTTTCGATAACCACACCCATCAGTTTTGCTGCCCACATCGGGAGGGTAACGCCTTTATCGTAAGCAGGAATACTTTGCTGTACAGCTTCCTTGCGGTTGCCTTTAGACATCACTGGTTGAGTGTCTAACTGGTCTTTCACCAAATCCAGCATTTCCTTACCTGTGTCATTTCTAACTACAATCCATTGCCAGCCGAAGGGTGCGCCCATGTAGCCAACGACTAAATCGGCTAGGGAGTTGACGTAATCAAAGCAACTCATACAGGATGGGGCAAACACATCTTTAAGTTGGTTTGTCTTCAAGCCAAAGAAAGGCACTGTTTCAGATGAGCCATCCTCATGTTTGAAGTGAACCCGAAAGTCTTGCATAAATTCGTAATGCACAACTGTATCAGGCGATCGGCTGGTGGTTTCTAAGAATTTTTGCAGTCCGGCGCGGTTTACATTATCTACGCAGGGCGTACCCAAAACATACAGCTTTTCTAAACCAAGTTGTTTTTCTACGGCTCGTAGCGCCTGGATTTGACAACCAACACCAATTACTAATAGCCGCTTCATCCCCGATTTTTCTATCTGTTCCAACACAGAAAGGTTCGGGGAAAGAGTTGGTTTATTTACCCGCGCTGCTAGTATTTCTTCTGGGGTACGGGCGATGATCGGCATGGGTTGAAAGCGGTCTTCTTTGGTATTTTGCACACAGACGACACCTTCAACTAAGCCGCGATTGAGCATTTCAATCGCAATGCTGCTAACAATACCCGTCCATTGTGCGCCTTCGATGGGCTGTTGTTTCCGCGCCGCCATCATATCTTGGTGAACACCAAAGTACAGTTCATCAGGATTGTCGAGATGGCGCGATCGCGTGTGCGTTTCTTCTTCAAGTTCGCCTATTTGCTGATTAATAAAAGCGCAGGCTTCCTTGACATAGTGAATATAGTATGTATCGCATAGTCCGCACTCGCTACAGAGTTCTTTCGCAGGGCGGCGGCTGGTAGGTTTTAAGGCTCTGGCTTTTTTGTGACGAGAAACTGAGGTCATATAAATTTTTTGTTGTTATCCAGGAATCGCTTTTATTACAATACCTTCACTGGCTATGAACTTGACGATAGAGATTGAACAAGAAGAGGATAGACGCAATAAGCTGAAGTGATTGATTTTCCTGGTGTACTGACTTACGGGCAGACAAAGGAACAAGCAGTTGCTAGAGTTCAAGCATTAGCTCTGCGTGTTTTGGAAGATAAGCAAAGAACATGGGGAAGCAACACACAGCAGCAGCTAGCGCCAGTGCAGCCCCAAAATTTGATGTTTTTAAGCAAATCGGCATCTTTTTAGTATTAACTTTATAATTTATATGAGTACAAATTTGGTAAATACTAATGTTGCAATCCATTGAAGGAGTGTATAAGAACGGGAATATACAACTTTCATAATTACCATCTGATGTATCACAAAGCCGTGTTATTGTAACTTTTTTAGAGCAAAAAAATACTCAAAATCAAAAGCAGATAATGCGACTTGGTATGTTTTCTGGGAATAAACAATCAACAGAAAAAGATTTTCAAATTACTGAATTTCATGGAGATACCGAAGACGGCTTAGACTGGTCATAGGTAATTATGAAGTACGTGATTGATACTCATGCACTCATCTGGTTTGTCGAAGGAAATTCGCGGTTAGATGCTAATGCCAATGCTATTCTTTCTAATCCTGATTCCCAGTTAGTTATACCAGCTACAACATTAGCCGAAGCTGTTTGGATTGTTGAGAGAGGAAGAACATCTATTCCTTCTGCCAAGAATTTGCTTTCAGCAGTTGAAGCTGACCCCCGTGTGGTAATTTATCCACTTGACAAAGATGTAATTGAAATAACCATAAGCTTATCTGCTATTAATGAAATGCACGATAAACAAATTGCTGCAACTGCGCTAGTTTTAGCAGGAAAAGGTGATGAAGTGCAATTATTAACTTGTGACTCAAATATAATCGCATCAGGATTAGTTACGATTATTTGGTAATGAGTACGTAAAACATAATGTTTTTAAACGCATAGAAATGCAAAGTAACGCAGAGTTTTGCCTAATTTATTTCGCTACGAATTAATGAAATATTGTACTGAGACTTTTCTGACGTAGCATTAAAAGCAAATGTCAAGGCTTAAGTAATTTTTCCGAAGACGCAACAGTATTAATCAGTCTACGCTCTGGGTGATAAGGCTACTCAGATAAACTTATGGGACTCGACGACCAAACTAACTCAGCGCAGCACGCTCTAAAAAAGTTACGTACAGCAACAGCTAGCGCCAGTGCAGCCCAAAAAATTGCTCAACGAGATTACGAACAAGCTCAAACTGAAGCTGATAAATGGGTACGGCGATATCAACTTGCATTGAAAGAAGGTCGTGAGGATTTAGCTCGTCATGCACAATTCCAGAAGGAACGCTACCAAGCAATAGCTAGCAGACTGAAAAACCTTGTAGACGAGCAAACACCACAAGTAGATAACATTAAACGTAACTTGGCTTCTTGGGAGAGCAAGATTTCTGAAACACAGAATGAAGTATTACTTAGCAATCCTAACACCAATATTTATATGGGTGTTTTCGAGCGTATGGAAGAGAAAGTTTTACAGATTGAAGCCAGTTCAAAAGTGGTTTCACAGCCCAATGATTTTCATGAGGAGATTTTGCTCAACTTTGAAGACACTGACGAGGAATTAAAACGGCTTAAAGATGAAATATCACCACAACTTAAACTGCAAGGTCAATCTACGGATAAAAAGGATACTAAAGCAACATTAGCAGAGGCTATTTGCAAGACAAAAGAAGCTGTCAACACTGCTGTTGAAAATAAAGAATGTATCCAGAAAGATTATGACAAAGCTCAAGAAGAAGTTAAATTCTGGAATAGAAAAGCTCATATAGCTTTGAAAAATAATGATGATAATTTAGCTATTAAAGCTGTACTCAAGAAAAAAGTTCAAAACAAAATTGCGCTTACTCTTCAAACTCAGCTTCAGCAGCAGGAAGCAACAGTAGCTGTACTCAGACAAAACCTGATGACTCTAGAAAATATCAAGAAAACATTAGGCAATGACACAAAACTCTAAAACAGGCGCAGCATTTATTGCAAGCGGAACCCTAACAGGCGTTGGTGTTTCTGCAACCGTAGGCGGGATGGGACTAGCAGGCGGATTTGGTGCAGTCGGCATTGGTACAACTCCTGTAGTCGGTGCTGGCGCTGTGGCTGGTGCAGCTGCTTACGGCGTTTTTAAAGCCATAGCACAGGGAGATGCAGCTGCTTTCGCTACAATGGGAATTGGTGCAGTCGGCGGTGCTGGTGTTTATAGCGTCGTCGGTGGTATGGGTTTAATCGCACCTAAAGTAGGGCTGGCATTTGGGATTGGTGCAGTACCAATGGCGGGAATTGGTGCAGTAGTTGGACTCGCCGCCTATGGTATTGCCAAACTGTTAAACGAATCTGAAATTAGCGAAACTCCAGCACAGCTTTTTGAGCGGATGGAAGAGAAAGTGTTGCTGATGGACTACTATTCCGAAGCAGTGATGGAATTAGAAGCATTTTTATCTGGTGAGGATCTCAACCAAAAATTTGCTGTTTTGGAAGTTGAGGATGAGTTACAGGCGCTCAAAACTCAATTAAAGAAAAAATCAGAATTTGTTACCCCTAAACCTTCTACTCCCAATATTGAAGCAGAAAGAATATCTCTGACAACCCAGCTACCTGAAACCTGGCGATGTGTACGCACACTCAAAAGTCACTTAGCGGCAGTTAATGCGATCGCAATCAGTCCTAATGGTACTACCTTAATCAGTGGCAGTGATGACAGACAAGTTTATCTGTGGAACTTGAAAACAGGTAAATGGCTTTACACGTTCTCTGGACAAGCAGAAGCAGTTTTATCTGTTGCTATCAGTCCTGATGGACAGCAGATTGCAAGTGGTAGTGTTGATTGCAAAATCAGCACTTGGCAGATGGACACAAAAAAATTTCACTATACATTCTTTTATTTAAACTCCGCTTATAGTCATAATGCTTTTGTTAACTCGATTGCCTACAGTCCTGATGGGGCAATTCTTGCTAGTGGTAGTGCCGATAAGACGATTAGAATTTGGGGACGCTACACGGGAACAATAAAACGCACTTTGAATGGACATTCAGATGCAGTTTTGTCTGTTACCATCAGTCCAGATGGTAAAATTCTTGCAAGCAGTAGTGCTGATAAAACTATTAGGCTTTGGGATGTCAAAACTTGGCAACAGCGCTACATTCTCACTGAACATTTAGGAGCAGTAAATACAGTTGACATCAGTTTTAACAGTCAAACTCTTATTAGTGGTAGCACAGACGCCACAATAAAGCTGTGGAATCTCCAAACTGGAAAATTACTCTCCACTCTGACTGGACACTCAACGGCGGTTTTGTCTGTTGCCATCAGCCCCGATGGTAAAACCCTCGCCAGTGCCAGCAGAGACGGTATTATCAAACTTTGGAACCTCCAGACTGGGGAACTACTACAAACTCTCTCTGGCTGTAGTCCTGTTGCTTTCAGTTCTGATGGCAAGACGCTGGTAAGTGGCGGTAATGGCGGAAGCATCAAGATTTGGAGTCAAATGCAAAGCTTTGATAAATTTACTCTCGACTCTGTGCTATCTGGGGAATGGTGGGAAGTCTTGGGTGTAAATCAGAGCGATCATCCCAAAGATGTCAAACTTGCCTACCTTCGATTAGCAAGATTGTATCATCCTGATGTCAACAGTTCTGCCATCGCAAAAGCCTCAATGCAAGCAATTAATCAAGCTTATAAAGAATTCCAGGAGCAGTTAAACGCTCACAAATGTCAGTAGTGTAAAATATATAACTCTTCAGAAGTATTGACATCTTAACTTTTTTAAGCACATACCTTGCATATTCTGAAAAAACGTTATAAATTATTAGTTTATAGGAGAATTATCTGACTTCTTAGTGTCAAAAACTAATTCTGTTCAAGTAAATACACTGCAACCAGTTTTCACTTCACACGAACTCTAAACACCACTGAAGATATGTTTTTGTTTGGTAAAGCAAAGATTCCGGACATGAAAGGGAACAATAAATAATCTAAAAATATATCTTGTGTGACTGTTTTTAAGAATAATGTTACTGCTTGTGGTGAAGAACAACAACTATAATTAATCAAAAGAGTAATCGATTATAAGCAAATTAACTAGCAATAAAGCTGCATAAATGTCAGCATATTTATTCATTGTTAATTGATTAATTTTTCTGTAAATTATATTTGCTATTCAAAGAATCGTTTTTGTTATGCTGAGAATAGCAAAAATAATAAATGAAGACGCATCTACCACAAATTCACAATCCAAATGGAGTTATTCTGGCGATGCACTTAAACGAATTGGAAACTACTGAAAATCTAAAAGAAGTGGAACAAGCGTGGCAAACACTAGAAAAATCAATTCTCTACTATCAAGGACGCCCTGTTGGTACGGTAGCCGCTTATGATGCATCTGTAGCGGCGCTCAATTATGATCAGTGCTTTGTTAGGGATTTTGTCTCTGCCGGTCTAATTTTTCTGATCAAAGGTAGAACAGATATTGTTCGTAATTTCTTAGAAGAAACCTTAAAGTTACAGCCTAAAGAAAAGGCATTAGATGCCTATAAACCGGGACGAGGATTAATTCCAGCTAGCTTTAAAGTTGTATCAGAAAATGGACAAGAATATTTAGAGGCTGATTTTGGTGAACATGCGATCGCTAGAGTTACACCCGTAGATTCTTGCCTATGGTGGATTATTTTGTTGCGTGCTTATGTAGTAGCCACAGAAGATTTTTCTCTAGCCTATCAACCTGAATTCCAAAATGGTATCAGGTTAATCATGGAAATCTGCTTGGCGAATCGTTTTGATATGTACCCAACGCTGTTGGTTCCAGATGGTGCTTGTATGATTGACCGTCGTATGGGCATTTATGGGCATCCTATAGAATTACAAGTTCTGTTTTATACGGCATTGCGTGCATCTCGTGAACTGCTAATTTGTCAAGGAAATTCCGATGTTGTTGCAGCCATTGATAACCGTTTGCCTCTTTTATGTGCTCATATTCGCCAGCATTATTGGATAGATATTAATCGCCTGAATGCAATTTATCGCTTCAAAAGTGAAGAATATGGTAAGGGTGCTGTTAATCTGTTCAACATATATGTAGATTCTGTTCCCTATTATGAATTAGATAAGTGGCTGCCAAAAAAAGGTGGTTATCTAGCAGGTAATGTCGGGCCGTCGCAGTTAGATACTCGCTTCTTTTCACTTGGAAACTTAATGGCAATTATTTCAGACTTAGCTACCGAAGAACAATCACAAGCGATTATGACTCTCATTGAAGAACGATGGGATGATTTGGTGGGAGATATGCCAATGAAAATTTGTTTCCCAGCTTTAGAACATGAAGAATATAGAATTGTAACTGGATGTGACCCCAAAAATATCCCCTGGTCGTATCATAATGCTGGTAGTTGGCCAGTTTTAATGTGGATGTTAGCGGCGGCGGCAGTAAAAACTAACAGAATAAGTCTTGCACAAAAGGCTATTGAAACTGCCCAAGGACGCCTCAGTACAGATGAATGGCCAGAATATTACGACGGTAAGAAAGGGCGACTAATTGGCAAACAAGCTAGGAAATATCAAACTTGGACAATTACTGGGTTCTTATTAGCAAAAGAATTGATGGCTAACCCCACTTATTTACCATTAATCAGCTTTGGTAAATTACCAGCAGAACAGGTTTCTAGAGCATGTGAGCTTGAAATCGCCAGTGTAGACCCGTATATGCCTCGATAGGAAAGTTAGAAGTTATTCAATTTTAGATTTTGGATTTTAGATTTTTCCTTCAATTTAAATTCCAAATCTAAAATTGATAGAGTTAGGAGCTATTCAATTTTTGATTTTAGATTTTTCTTGAATCCAAAATTGAAAATCTAAAATCTAAAATTGGCAGAGTTGGGAGTTAAAATACAAAAGCCTCCTGACTCCTGAATCATTTTTCCATGACAAACCCCCGTCAACTAGCTTTTATCGCTCTGCGAGATGTTCACAAGGGGGCTTATGCTGATGTTGCCCTAGATAGAGTACTGCAAAAAGTTAATTTGGCTGATAACGATCGCCGCCTACTGACAGAATTGGTTTATGGGAGCGTCAGAAGGCAGCGCACTCTTGATACTCTCATCGATCAACTCGCTAAAAAGAAATCTCACCAACAACCACAAGACCTCCGCACCATCTTACATCTGGGTTTCTATCAACTGCGCTATCAAGAGCGTATTCCCGCCTCAGCTGCTGTTAATACCACCGTCCAACTCGCTAAAGAAAACGGTTTTTCTGGACTCACAGGTTTTGTTAACGGTCTATTACGCGAGTATCTTAGAAAAGCAGGGGGAGCAGGGGGGCAGGGGAGCAGAGGCGCAGAGGAGAAAAACTCATTGTTACTCCCCCACTCCCCAGTCCCCAGTTCCCAGTCCCCAGTCCCCCATTTTGATCCGCTACAACTTCCAGAAAACCCAGTGGAACGCTTGGGTATTTTACACAGCTTTCCTGACTGGATTATTCAAGTCTGGTTAGAACAACTGGGTTTGGCTGAGACAGAACAACTGTGTAAATGGATGAACCAATCACCAACAATCGACTTGCGTATCAACCCACTTCGCACTTCCATTGAAGAAGTTGAGACGGCTTTGCAATCTGTTGGTATTTTGGTGACACGGATTTCTGATTTACCCCAAGCTTTACGATTGATTGGTAATAGTGGGTCAATTCAAAAACTACCTGGTTTCAAAGAAGGTTGGTGGACTGTACAAGATAGTAGCGCCCAATTGGTAAGTCATTTGCTCGACCCCCAACCAGGTGAGGTGGTAATTGATGCTTGTGCTGCACCAGGTGGTAAAACAACCCACATCGCTGAGTTAATGGCGGATAAGGGTAAAATTTGGGCTTGCGATCGCACTGCTTCTCGTCTTCGCAAACTCCAAGAAAATTCTCAACGGCTAAATTTACAATCTATTCAAATTTACACTGGTGACAGTCGCCACTTCAACCAATTTCAAAACACCGCAGACCGCGTATTATTGGATGCTCCATGTTCTGGTTTGGGAACCATGCACCGTCATGCTGATGCTCGTTGGCGACAGACACCAGAATCTGTCCGAGAACTTTCGGTGCTGCAAAAAGAATTACTAACACATACATCAACTTTTGTCAAGCCTGGTGGTGTACTAGTTTATGCCACTTGTACATTGCATCCAGCAGAAAACGAAGAAGTGATTTCGGCATTTTTAGCTGAGTCACCCGATTGGCAAATTGAGTCTCCAAGGGGCTTTGAGTTGCTTAATTCTGCATATAGCACCCCTCAAGGTTGGTTTAAAGTTTGGCCCCATAGACAGGACATGGATGGCTTTTTTATGGTGCGCTTAAGAAAAACCAATAATTCCGAATGAATACTGTTTAGGATTGTACGATTTGGTGGAGGCCTGAATCTACCAGAGGAGGCAGCAATGGTTACCCCTGACAATGTCAAAAACTTAGTTAAAATCCTGATTGGAGCCGCCTGGATCGATGGCAGAATCCAACCAGAAGAACGGCAATATCTCCGCGAAATAGCTCAAGCAAAAGGTTTGGCTAACGATCCAGAAATTAAGCCTTGGTTGTATGAATTTGTTCCTGTACAACCAAAAGAATGCTATGACTGGGTGCAGGAGTATTTAGGCGATCGCCCCAGTCTCGAAGATTGTGAAAATCTAATTGAAGCCATCAGTGGCTTAATTTATAGCGATGGTGAAGTTGCTGTCGAAGAAGCCAGACTCCTGACCCAATTGCAGGATATAGCCAAGGCGAATGATTCAACTCAACCAGCTCATACTGCACTTCTTAAACAAATTCAAAAGCTTTACCGCCGTTGGGTTGACGTGCAAAATTAATCATAGTCAAAAGTTCATAGTCTAATAACTAATGACTAATAACTAATGACTAATGACTAATGACTAAATTATGACTTCGGATCGCCCAGACCCGGAGTTTCTTCTTTATCAACTTTAGGCACAAAATCAGGACGCTCTTTGCTTTCCCAACCTGCGGGACGTTTCGAGTTGTACCAAGCTATTGAACCAATGCTTACAGCAGCAATAAAACCAACGACATACACCAAGGTGAAAGCTAAAGGAAACTGACCACCACCTGTTGCAACAGAATCTGCTGCCTGCATGAATATATGCATGAGTATATTCTCCAATCTTAAGTAACACTACTTGACACACTATAAAATGAGCGTATCACTTAACATCCCCCCAGAGTTTAGTTTTTGCAACTTCATATTGCATAGAAAAGCTGAAAGGGGAGAGGGGCAAAGGGAGCTGGGGAACCGGGGAAGATGAGGAGGACAAAACAGACAAGGAGAATAACCAATGCCCGATGCCTACTCTTCATTCATTAGAAGGTCTAAGTTTATCCCGCCAGGATGGCTGTGGTGATGAAGAACCAGAAGAACCGGAACTATTTGCCGGAGAGAAAGATCGCCGACTTCTTCGAGGCGGTGGAGAAGAAGAATCAGATTCTACTCTTCTAGATCGCCGCCGTGGACGAGATGATTCTGAGGAAGAGTTATTGGAACTTGATTCTTCGGTGCGATCGCGCCTTCTCCGTCTTGGGGTAGAATCGCTCGATTGCTGTTCTTCTTGAGAATATCTCCTTCTGCTTCTACGTCTCCTTGATGAACCACTATCTTCAGAATTAGAATTTCTAGAACTTTCCCTAGAACTTTCCCTAGAACTTTCCTGTTCTGAGTCATCATCAGAGTCAATAGAACGATTCAGCACTTGTTTGGGCTTGATGGCCTGGGCTTTGATGGTGCCTTTGCGACCTTCTAACTTGGGTCGTTTGGGAAACTTTTCTACAGGCATCCCCTCTACCGCTTTTTCCATAAATTCGTGCCAAGTGTAAGCGGCACTACCACTGCTGCCGTCTGTGGGATGGTTATCATCGTTACCTAGCCAGACCCCTGTCACCATCTGGGGAATGTAGCCAATAAACCATAAATCGCGGGCTTCGTCAGAGGTGCCGGTCTTGCCAGCAACTGGTCTATTATCTAATTGGGCAGCACCACCAGTCCCCGCTTCCACGACGTTGCGTAGCATCCAAGTCATGATGGCGGCACTGTCAGCGTCAAGGGCCCGTTTTGATTTGAAATTAGCTGACCAGATCACCTTGCCTTGGCGGTTGAGGATGCGAGTAATACCATGAGGCTCTGTATGCAATCCTTGAGTTGCAAAACTCCCATAGGCACTGGTCAATTCCAGCAGATTGACTTCATTTGAGCCAAGGGCTAAGGAGTAGGTGGGCTTGAGTTCAGATTTTATCCCCATATCATGGGCAACTTTAATCGTTGGTGCAAATCCCACATCAATCAACACCTTTACCGCAATGATATTGATAGAGCGGGTGAGAGCATCTCGGATATTCATCGAACCGTGGAAGTTTTCAGCATAGTTTTTCGGTTCATAGCCATCTACGACAAAGGGTGCATCCTCATAGCTATCGTAGGGGCTTTTACCGCTAGCGATCGCAGTAGCATATACAAACCCTTTAAATGTCGATCCTGGCTGTCGTTGTGCCTGAGTAACCCGATTAAACTGGTTTTTACCAAAATCTTTTCCCCCAACCATTGCCTTAATTTCACCGTTGCGGGGGTCAATGGCTACCATTGCTCCTTGCTTAAAGTTCTCCCAGCGTCCTTGATTTCGCAGCGTTTTAGCAACCGCCTCTTCTGCGACTTTCTGCCAAGTCGGGTTCAGCGTGGTTTCTACTACTAATCCCTCACTTTTTAGTACATTAGCAGAAACATACTTCGGCAATTCTTTTTGGATGTAGCTGGTAAAGTAGGGTGATTCTACTTCTAGTCGCTTGGGTAAACTGCTTTTAAGAGTCAGTGGTTCTTGGACTGCTGCCTGCCTTTGTTCTTGCGTAATTATTTTATCTTCTTGCATCCGTTGCAATACCAAGTCTCGCCGCCGTTTTGCCGCTTCGGGATTCTTGTCTGGAGCGTATAAGCTAGGAGCAGGGGCTAATCCAGCAATCGTTGCCATTTGGGCTAAAGAAAGCTGGTCTGGCGTTTTACTAAAGTATACCCAGGATGCATCTGCTACACCATAAGCTCCACCTCCCAAATAAACCAGATTTAAGTAACGCTCTAAAATCTGATCTTTGGTTAATTCATGCTCCATTTTTTGTGCTAAGCGAATTTCTTTGAGTTTGCGCCAGATTGTCTGTTCTTGTTTCAAAAACAGAATCCGCGCTAGCTGTTGGGTGATGGTGCTAGCACCTTCGACTACACCTTGCGATCGCAAATTATTAAAACCCGCTCTGGCAATCCCTTGTGGATCAAATCCGTTGTGTTGCTTAAATCTTCTATCTTCTGAGGCGATGAAAGCTTTTTTTAAATTATCTGGTATTTGTTCCAGCTTTAGCTGTTCTCTGCCCGTTTCACCTTGTTGTTGTAATATCGTTCCATCGACAGCTTTGATGGTGAGTGTTTGCTCTCTAACCACGGCATTCAACTCCGCCTGATTTGGCAAAGTCCGATCTATTAAACTGATACCGTAGATCAAGCCAACTATCCCACCACCTAAACCCAAGCCTGCCCAAAACCAGATGCGACGATAGAGTGGTTTCCCACGAGTTGCCTGATTGCCCTTCATCCTAGATGGTAAAATTTTCATTTGCTCAGTAACTGCCTCGCCTGCGCCAAATGTGCTGCTGGTAAGCTCTCATTTGTTCCTCCTTGTCCAGAGTCACTCAAATTAGTTGGTCTTCGCTTGAACCAGGAGGTAAGCTTCCCCATGTCAGTTCCTCGCTCAAAGTAGTAACTATAATAACCACCATCAATCAACTTTGGGGTTAGTTCACCACCATTGTGTTAGTATAATATCCTATAAATAATTAACTAAATTAACTATAAAATAATGTTTTTTAGATTTGGTTAATTTAGTTTTGTAAAAAAATTGCAACTTTGATAACTATTCGGAATAGAAAAATTATTGGCATTTTCTGGAATAAGTGTACCGAAGTATCCCCGAAAACAGCTTACTTAAGGAGAGCGCGATGCCTGCGGCAAGCTACGCCGAAGCAAAGCCAAGAAAAAGCGCCGTTGCCCTTGGTAGTAATATCGGCGATTCACAAAAAATTTTAGAAGCAGCGATAGAAACTTTAGCCCAAACGCCAGGTATTCTCTTAGAAGCCAGATCCAAATGGTATCAAACCAAAGCTGTGGGGCCACCACAGCCAGATTACCTAAATGGCTGCGTCACCTTGCAGGTAGAAATCACAGCCCAGCAGTTATTAGAAATTTTGTTAGGAATTGAACAACAATTTGGGCGTGTGCGTCAGGAACGCTGGGGGCCAAGAATCCTGGATTTAGATTTGTTATTATTTGATGACTTTGTTGTGGATACACCAAATCTCCAGATTCCGCATCCACGAATGCGGGATCGGGCCTTTGTGTTAGTACCACTGGCAGAAATTGCCCCAGATTGGATAGAACCAGTATCCGGGTATGTTATTAAAGAACTGGTGAAAGAGGTAGACTGTTCTGATGTACATTTATTGATGGGCAATTAAAGATACCATCCTTAAACGCAGAAGAACGCTGATTTCACCTCTGTATTCACAGATAATCAGATTTTATTATGCCATTAGGTAGAGAATTACCACAATTACTAAAACAACGCCTGTTTTATAAAGGACGCAAATTTGATTTTGAAGTTAATCGCTTGCGTTTGCCTAATAAATCAGAAGGAGAATGGGAATGTATTCGTCACCCTGGTGGCGCTCTAGCTGTGCCGATGACGCCAGAGGGTAAACTTGTACTCGTGCGCCAGTATCGTTTTGCAATTCAGGGACGGATATTAGAATTTCCGGCGGGAACAGTGGAAGTAAATGAAGAACCTTTAGAGACGATACAGCGTGAAATCGAAGAAGAAACTGGCTATAGTGCCAAAAAATGGGACAAATTAGGCGAATTTTTCTTAGCTCCCGGCTATTCTGATGAAATTATCTATGCTTTTCTGGCGCGAGATTTAGAAAAGCTGGAAACACCACCACCACAAGATGGAGACGAGGATATCGAAACTGTGTTTTTGACTCCCGAAGAATTAGAGAAAGCTATTCTGGAGGGAGAGCTGGTAGATGCTAAATCAGTTTCTAGCTTTTTTCTGGCGCGTCCGTTTTTAATTTAATACGAATATGCTGCTAGAGTTAGCGATTGCAGATGCCTACGGTGCAGGCTTTGAATATGCTGACGAGATAATTGTTAACAATGATTTGAGTCGATACGTCGAACATCCACGTTTTCGACTCAATCCTGGTAGCTACACCGATGATACGCAGATGAGCATTGCCATTACGGAAGTGATTGTTGCTCAAGCGCCTTGGACGGCAGAAGTTTTAGCTGATAGCTTTGTTAGAGCCTTTAAACGCGACCCCAGAGAGGGCTATGCTAGAAACTTCTACCATTTTTTAGTAGAAATTCAGGATGGGCTAGAGTTTTTAATCAAAATTCGCTCTGACAGCGATAAAAGTGGGGCAGCAATGCGTGCAGCGCCCATAGGTATTTATCCTACACCAGAGAAAGTCATTCAAGCGACAACAATTCAAGCGGCAATTACCCACAATACACCTGATGGAATCAATGCTGCCGTTGCGGCTGCTTTAATGTCAGATTATTTTATCTATCGATTCGGAGCAAAACGCAAATTAGGACAGTTTCTAGAAGGTTATGTATCTGGGGAGTGGTCTAAACCGTGGGAAGGTAAAGTAAAGTCCAAAGGCTGGATGAGTGTCAGGGCTGCGATTATTGCGGTGATGAGAAATGACAGTATGAGCGAACTTTTACGAGATTGTATCGCTTTTACAGGAGATGTGGATACAGTAGCTGCGATCGCCCTGGCTGCTGGTTCTTGTAGCGAAGAAATTACACAAGACATTCCCAATCATCTTGTTACAGGTTTAGAGAATGGAGCTTACGGTAGAGATTACCTCATCGGCTTGGATAAGCAACTGATGAGTTTGGTAAACAAAAAAATCGGTTAAATGTAATACATGCGTTGGGAGTGTTGCACTTCCATCCATTTTTTGTAAAGAGCCTCTAGTGTATAACCTTCAAAAACTGTTATTGCTGCTCCCGTTGCTTCCTGACAAATTTCTTCAACGATCATATTCTTTATCCTTGGAGAAGCATCTGGGCACGTTTTTTGATTATTAACAGTGTGGGCCTGCTACTTTACTCAATTAAGGGCAAACTTACCTTTTCAAATACTACGGTTTTACGATATTATTACAGTAATTTATGTAAACATAAAGCTACCTTAACCTTTACTATGTCCAAAATTGGGTAGTAAAGTATACAGTTGTGGCTGATTTAGATACCTGTACATTGAACACATTAACCGCTCATTCAGAGACTTGCTACTTATTGGTAATACTGATTTGTTACCTTGTCTAGAGTAATATGAAAATTGACTTAGAGCCAAAGTTATAACAGGATGACCAGAAGAAGCTTACAACTCCTAAATATGTGTCTCTATGCCAGACGCATACATGTTTCACACAGATGAAAAAAAATACAACTTTTAACAGTGCCGGTAAACTGACTGCTCTTTTGTTCCTAATAACTCTCTTCCTCACGCCTTGTGTGATTGTAAATGCAGGTGAACGTGGTGTATTGATGAAATTTGGCGAAGTGCAAAACCAGATATTAGGAGAAGGACTGCACTTAATTATTCCTGTAGTTAATACTGTGAAAAAGTTGAGTATTAGAGTCCAAAAGCAGGAAATTTCGGCTGAGGCTTCTTCCAAAGATTTACAAAATGTTTTCACTGATGTAGCTCTTAATTGGCATATTATTCCCCAGCAAGCAAATGCCATTTTTCAAGAAATTGGAGATGAACAAGATGTAGTTATTCGGATTATTAACCCAGCAGTTGAAGAAGTACTAAAAGCAGTAATGGCAAAGTATACTGCTGAAGAAATTATTACTAAACGAGGAGAAGTGAAAGGTGGAGTAGATGATGCATTATCCACACGACTAGGTAGCTATCACGTTGCAGTTGATGATATTTCTCTAGTTCATGTCCATTTTTCAGAAAGATTTGGTGAGGCGGTGGAGGCGAAGCAGATTGCTGAACAAGAAGCAAAACAAGCAGAGTTTATCGCGTTGAAAGCAACAAAACAAGCTGAGGTAAAAGTTAATTTAGCAAAAGGAGAGGCTGAAGCGCACAGATTATTACGTGATGGTTTAACTCCCGAAATTCTGCAAAGACAAGCAATAGAAAAATGGAATGGTAAGCTACCATTAATTGTCAGTAAGGAGGCTCCCAAATTGTTGAATTTAAGTGAAATTTTAAAATTTGATAAAAATTGAGATTCTTTTTAACGAAATATTTACTATAAATACATAGGGATGCACATCTATGCATCCCTACAATCGATTCATTTGTAGAAACGTGAGCAACTAAATTAACCGTTGGCGAATAAAATGGGAGAATCGAGAATCTTCAACTGGATCAATAGCATAATCAACAGGGTATAAGCTGTTGAAGAAATTAGACCCGTGATTAATTCTTTTTTCAGGTTATGCTCTTGAGGTTCTTTTTGAAAAATGTCTTTAGAACCGAATTGCATCAAGAGAATTCCCACAATATTAGAGAGCCAGTATCCTATAATTGAACAAGGTAGAAGTAATTTTGGGGAAAGTAAACTACATGCATACCCAAAACCATAAGCTATTGGCAAGTTAAATAGTAAATCATTCCACCAACATAGTGGTGACAATAAATATCCCAGTACTAAAAAGAACCCACCTCTGAGTTTTTTGAAAATGTCTTTTTTGAACTCTTTTGGAGTTGACTGTTGTAAGTCCTCCAGAGTTGTGTCTCCGGCTACATTCAACTCATGGCTGACGTTTTGGACGCTTTCCATAAAAACCCACTATTCTTATCGACTTAGTGTAGTTTAATATATAAACTAAACCAAAGTCTAGTAGAGAAGTGATAACATTTTGGCTTTTTGATGCTGAAAGTTTTACTACTGCATAGTTTCAGCCAAATAGAGGTTTAACTTAGATACTACTCAGGGCTGATTTATATCAGAGATGCATAAGTGCAAGGCCGAATAGCCTGTTGTAGACATCGCATCTTGCAGAATCTGAGTTTATTCTTTGGTATCTAAACTAAATAGAACGATTTAAACCCAATTGAGACAATCATCGCTATTTGTCGCTCAATAGGTTTCAAAATCAAAATATATCTTTCTAAATCATAGCATACGATGAGATCCAACATCGATACTGCAATAGCCAAAGCCTCTTTAGGCTGGGGTAAGTCGATGTTGAGTAGCAAAATTTTTATTTTGCATATAGCCAGAGCAGAAATTTGAATTAATAATAGCTACAATAAAATTACTGAGGCATCTTAATAGGAAAATGACAGATTTAACTCCACATAGCACATTTTTAATAGCAGGAATTGTTTTTATAACGATTGCTGTCATCGGGCAATCTAAATTAGGTTTTATTGAAATTAATCCCGGCTGTTTTGGCAGATTTTTGGCTCTATTTATGGGGATTTCGAGCCTATTATATGCTTTGGGATTATTCAATATTTCAACGGGCAGCTTTGACTTATTAAAAACTTCTCTTGTAGAACAAATTAAACAGAGTATAAGTTCAATAAATGACCTTTTACAAGGCTGGGAATAGGTCTAAACAATTAATTTTGGATAAGGGTAAAAGGTTGATTTTATCCCTTTTTTTTATATTCCTAATAATATGCTCCTACCAGACTGTAAATCAGACTAGTCATTACTAATAAAGTAACAATTACATAGATAAATTCTCGCTGTAGTAGGAAAGCCAATAAGGAAATAAAAACGCGCACAATTGGAGTAGCAATTAGTAGTAAAAGTCCGAGTTGAATAATGGCGCGATCACTACCTGATAAAGCTGCTTTTACTACACCTACTGGTGAGCGAAATTCCGATGGTTCTCCGCGAAAAAAGTGATATCCAGCAGGTTCAGCACCGTGATGAATCAAGTAGAGTATACCCCCCAGCAAAACGATAGCACTAGCTATCAAAACGCCATATTTCATGAGGTTACTGAGCAAATATTCCAATTGCTGCTCACTTGATGTTTTTGTCAAATTCTTGTTAACATCAATCTCACAGCTATTAAGCAATTGTGCTACTGTGTTACTGGACTGTTCTAATTGTTCAATATTAGAGTCTGAATCTTTCTGCGGTAAGGTTAGTGTAACTACTTCACTATCAGGTTGTGGCAGGAATGAAAAGCGAAAGCTACTATTAAATTTATACATTTTACAGCCCCCCTATTAAACTGTTGTAGACCATTTTCAAAGCCATTACCACCAGCACAACACTGAAGATAATTCTCAAAATTTGCGTTTTCGCGCCTGTAAGGACTCGTGCGCCCAAGAAAGCACCAGGTAATACCCCCAACATCACCGGCATAGATAGTCCTGGATCGATATAGCCGCGTGCTAAATAAACTCCTACTGATGCTGCTGCTGTGACGCCGATCATAAAATTGCTAGTGGTGGTAGAAACTTTGAAGGGTAGCCGCATAGTTTGATCCATCGCCAATACTTTAAATCCCCCGGAACCAATACCAAGCAACCCAGAAAGCACCCCAGCAATTAACATCACCCCAAATCCCATTGGTACTGAATGAACTTGATAAGACATAACTCCATCAGCAGTTGGATAAGTACCATTTAGTTTCAAATAATTTGCGATCGGATCTGCTACTTCATCTTCAATATGTTCTATTCTGGGACGTTGTGAAAGGTATGCTGAATAAATGAGGACAATCGCTAGTACAATAGTTAAGGCTTTGACAGAAACAAAAGTAGCGATTATTGCTCCTGCGATCGCACCAATGGTTGTGGCTACTTCTAAAAACATTCCCAATCGCAAATTCGTATAGCCTTTTTTAATATACGTACATGCTGCACCCAAAGACGTAGCAATTACAGATACCAGTGAAGCACCAACGGCATAGCGAATATCAACGCCAAATACTGAAGTCAATAAGGGAACAATTACTACTCCACCTCCTAAGCCAGTTAGCGCCCCTAACAAACCAGCGCTAAATGAACCAATCCAAACTAGTAATGAAAATTTTAAAATAGTCAAATTTAATACCTCTTTTTTTACATGTATATCAAGATGCCAGAATATTTTTTGTATTATTGAAAACTTAATTGGCAAGTTTACTACTGGCTACAGATATAGGACTAGTATTTGATTTTTGAAATACAAGTAGAGTGCGTTAGCAGAAAGTACGGCATCAACCAAAGGTTTTGGTGCGTTAACTATTTCTTCAGATGGTCGTGAAGGTGCGCGAAACCAGCCTGTATGTACAGTCCTTGCCATCATCACCACATTTCAGACTGTTTTCGGGTAATCCCAGTCAATTTGCGATCGCTGTGGTACATACGCTTTTTTTGATTTTGCACAGATGTGGTAACTGTAACTAATTAGCCGGACATCATATAATACTTTGATTTTTTCTTGCACCTTGTAATTCTAAGAATGATTATCCTTATATTAAGGCAATCCAAGAACAAAATATTTTTGGTGCAATAAACACTAAGTAAACTTACCACTTTCCAAAGCCACATTAGTAGTTTGGAGAAGTGTTTTCTAGAAACAATAGTTACTTTTAAGCTTTTGAAAAAAGTGAACTAGATTCTCCTTCATGCAAAAGAAAACTGCTGTATCATTCCTCAGTTATCAACTTTCTTTCTTCAGGGAGTAAGGTAGTTTCATCCTCTGGGCGTTCGCCATCTACGAATTTGGCTATAGTTATATAGGGTTTGATAATTAGACTGACGCCAATTGTCCAACCTAATGCAACCATCCAACCCGCGAGAACGTCGCTGGGAAAATGTACCCCCAGATAGAGACGACACCACCCAATAGCTATTATGTATAAGCTGCCGAAGATGAGAACCAACCAGCGCCAAGAGCTATCCCAAGTTAAGAATAGCAAAATTGCTACTACAGTTATACTCGCCATAGCATGACCACTGGGAAATGCAAAACTAGACGCAGGCGCAATGGACTGCCACAATTGTGGACGTACTCGATGCATTAATTCCTTTGCTATGCGGTTGATGATCACACTTCCCACTGAGATAGTGAGTAAATAAGTTAGCGATCGCCAGCGTTTTTGAAGTAATAATATGAGTGCGATCGCACCTAAAATCGGTATCGCCGTCCAAGGCTCTCCAATTATCGCTAGCGTCACTGCTAAAACATCAAGCTGTGAGTTTGCTGTAGAATGAACTGCTAACAAAATAGGCACATCCCACGGGAAGCCGGCTTTATTCTCCCATATCTTCACTGTCAGAATTTCAAAAACCTGCAAAGGTAAGTAAACTCCTATCAACAGGAGTAAGAGCGATCGCCAACGGGCAATCAACAGCTTTTTGAGAAAAGAAAGAGGCGACTGAATCTCTTTATTAGCTTTTTTCACTTTTTCTATATTAAGTTCGTTGTCATCAATTAACGTAGAAGTTGTTTCTCAATGTCATCTATCAGTAGACAGTTTTAGTTATTTTGACTCATGAACACCAAACAAATTTAATAATGTTGTTTGGAGCCAAGCATCGCGAAACTTTCACGACTTCACCGATTACAAAATACTATAATTTTGAGAAGCTCCACAATGTTCACAATACGGCAAATGTTTATAAGTCAAATTATGACAATTTTGACATCCAATGTCTTGATAATAACCACAGTGCGGACAGTAAGTATCAAGGTGTCGAATTTTCTTGGCGCAATTTACACAGCGTGATTTTTGGATTCTGCTAGCTGCCTGGACTTTAACATTAAAGACAAATTTTTGAAGAAACTGAATAATTCCAAAACCGATAACTGGAATCAGCAAGATATAAGCTGATCGGCTGGCTGGCGCGGACGACTGACGCGTGCTTGACGCTCACGCCCAGCTCCCACGGATGACGAGCTGGGCGTGAGCGTCCGGGAGTGCTGGTGGTCTCTCGATCTCAAGGCTGTTCGTAAAGCAGTTGCGGAACTGATCGAGTTGCTAGAGGGTCTGTCTGCAAACCCGCACCTTGGCATAGGAACGCGGGTTTGCAGACACGATATCTCGGATGCCCACTGGGAACGCGTCCTTCCGCAGCCAATACATGTAGCGACCTGCAATGCTAACTGCTCAGACCTGCAATCAAGATATTTCTCAGTCAGGATTAATTGCAACGGGTGTGGTCAAAAGCAGTTGGTGAATGAGCGATCGCTTAAGATCTGAAGCTGAATGATAATAATAATCAATTATTAGAAATGATCAAAATATGGTCTAAAGCTCAAGGCAATGATTCGGAGAAACCTGAAGAACTATTTAGAACAGGAGAGGAGCGCCTTGGTCTTATTGTAACTCTTAGAGGTGAGGGAGACGAAGCAAGATAAGGATATGAAATTCAGCCTATTCGAGAATATTTTACAGCAGCCTATATTGATGAACAAGTAAAAGGTGATCCTAATAAAATATTTTCGGCAATGCTACGTCGCCCATATTGGTGAGAAGTGGCACTTTTTCTAGCAGGTTTGAGACGACCTAGAGAAAAAGCCGATTTACTTATGCGTGCAAAAAAATTAGATAAAGAAGAGGCTTTAGAATGGCGGCAGGATGGTAGAGCTATTATTTTACAGTTATTACAAGAAGGAGCTTTATCATAACCAGCTTAGGTTTTTGTAGAAGCTTTAGAATTTATTATTGAGTCACTAAATTATAAAGCTATAAATCCTCAGAATCGTTTTACTCAACATATATTAGTAAAGGATTTAAAGAGAATAAAGTTTTACAAAATTTATACATTGAATGTATTTATTCTATAAGGAATCATTTCCGAAAAATAACTTTATTGATGCTCAAAAAGTTCGTTAATTAATTCTTTCAAGACTCGACCCATTGCATAACAATAGGTTTTTCCTGACGCCCAATTATATTAAAATAGATGAAAGTGGTAAACTTGTTTCTTTAGTTGGGATTTTTATAGATAATATTTTTAACCAAAAAAAGTTACCATTTTATTTTACAACCACTTCAATTAGAGGAAGAGAAATAAAGTTGCAGGTACGAGATATGTAGTACGGTTTAATACTTTGACCACAATTGAGAAATTCACCATTGTCTTAAACTTAAAAATGATAGGGATTTTACATCAGTTAACTTCTTTTATTTATCACAATTAGATTTAAACCATTTTTAACCATGTTGATATATTTTTCTTATTAGGCAAGGTTTTTGATCAGCTTTGATGCTACAAAAATTTCAAATATCACTAGATATCACTAGGATAAGTATTAATACGTCCCAGTCAACAATGATGTAAGCGCTGCTTTGCAAGAAGCAACGCTTACGCTTGAAACTTATTTAGCAGCGAAGTACGCTTCTAATGCCTCAGAACCACCAATTAATTTACCATCGATAAACACTTGGGGAACTGTTGTTGCACCTGTAACTGCTCGTAACGAACGTGTAGTGATATCCTTACCCAAGGTAATTTCCTCGTAGTTGATACCATGTTCCTTGAGCATCTCTTTGGCACGGGCACAGAAGGGACAACCCACTTTCGCAAACAGAGAAACTACTTCGGGCTTCACTGCTTGGGGATTGATATCTCTGAGCATTGTCTCAGCATCGGATACCTTAAAGGGATCTCCTGGCTCGTCTGGCTCAATAAACATTTGGTTTATTACACCATCTTTTACCAGCATAGAATAGCGCCACGATCGCTTACCAAACCCTAAGTCTGATTTATCTACCAGCATACCCATACCTTCAGTAAATTCACCATTACCATCGGGAATGAGTGTGATATTTTCTGCTTCTTGATCCTTTGCCCATTCGTTCATTACAAAGGCATCATTGACAGAAATACAGATAATGTCATCAACTCCATTTTCTTTGAAAACCCCGGCCAACTCGTTATAACCAGGCAGATGAGTTGATGAACAAGTCGGTGTATAAGCACCTGGTAAGGAGAAGACAACCACTGTCTTATTAGCAAACAATTGATCGGTTGTCACATCCACCCAGTGATTGGCCTGGCGAGTATGAAAAGTGACATTGGGAACTCTTTCTCCTCGGCGATTGGGGAACATAATTTTGCTTCCTGAAATAATCAATTCCAGTCATAACCTATCATGGCAAGACTGGTATGATGTAACTATCAATTAGCTAAAAAATTTCATAAATAAAACAGAATTCAGAATTCAGAAGTCAGAATACTCTACCCATGTTCGCGCAGCGTGCCGCTCTTAAGGGATGGAATAATAACCGGAAGAATGTTTGAATTTCGTTGCGCCTATAAGGGGCAAGGTTTTAAACCAATATTCATTACCCAGTCGGACTCCACCAATTCATGCTGAATTCTAACTCCTGGGTTCTGAATTCTCCTTGATAAAGGTCGCGATCGCTGCTATAAATTCAGCAGTTGATTCATAGGGTAAAACATTACGCCCATTTATTTTTATACTTCGACCTTGAGGCAAACAGGCGAGGTAGTGGGCCAAGCGTTCGTCTGGCGTTTCTTTTTTACCTTTTTGACTAATGCTCGAGGCAGTCTCCCCCATAACGACTAATGTTGGTTGCTCAATAGAGGCGATAGAACTAGTATAATCCTGTCGCCAAAATCCTGCTAGAAAAGAAAAAACTGCATGACGACTAGCAGGATTTTCTGCACCTGCAAGCAATGTATTCAACCACTCTGCATCCACAGCATTATCAGAAGCAAAAAGTTGACGAGTCGAGAAAGAACGTAAAAACTTTCGGGTGCGTGCATAGCGATAAAAAGCACTCCCAAAAGGCGAATCTAACAGATTCCAAGCAAATTTTTGCCGCCATTCTGGTGATTTATTTGTCATCAAAGCCCACGTTGGAGGCCCAGAGAGTATAAGTCTGGCAATTAAGTTTGATTGCTTTTCGACTAATGCGATCGCAACTGGTAATAAAGCACCTTGTACTACTACAATTACAGGTTTTTGCACTACTGTTTGTAAAAAGTACTGCAACTGTTCTGCCCAATCACTAGGAGTGTAAGCCAGATGAGGCATATCACTTTCGCCACACCCTAGTAAATCAGGGTTGTAAATTGAATTACGCTGACCTGTATTATACCATTCGTGGCAAAATCGCTGCCAAAATTGCCGCGACAATCCCACGCCAATCGGATGAATTAACAGTAAAGGAATGCCTTCAGGTGTTGTGTTAGTTGGTTGATGAACTTCGTAGGCGCAACGATAATTCCGCCAACTGTAAAACTGGCTAGGAGATGCTGTCAAATTTGTTGTGTTAGTTACAGCAGATGGTTGCATAATTCCTAGTTTTTAATACTTGCTAAAAAATCATCTGTGGATGAATTAACTGATATCCAGCCTCTTTCAGTTTTTCATTCGATACCCAAGCATTATATGGGCGGGTACTCTTAATAGAAGTATCCCATATAACTTTGGGTAAATTATGTTTTTCAAATAAACTATCTAGCAAGTCTCGGCTGGTGAGATGTGCATCATCTACCAGATTATAAATCCCTTGCAAACGACGGTGACGGGCAAATTCTATCGCACCAACAATATCATCCAGGTGAATCCAATTTGTGACATCCTCGCCGCCGGGACGGGTTGTACCAGAATATCTGCTAAATATTTTCACCAGTTCTCTACCAGGGCCATAAATTCCTCCTAAGCGAAAGATACAAACGCGGAGATTTTCGCTAGATGCTGATAGCAGCACATCCTCTGTTTTTCGGAGAATTTGTGCATTTAAATTAGCGGGTGCAAGCGGTGTTTCTTCATCTACCCATACACCATTTCTGTCACCATACACTGCATAGCTACCTGTGTATATTAATTGTTTTACACTCGGAACCTGCTGCAAGGATGAAACTAAAGTTTGGGCAGTTTGTAGATAAGTTTCTTCATAAACTTCTGCACCTTTTGCACCAACGCTCAAAAGTACAACATCTTGATCGTGCAAAACTGATTTTAGACTATCTAAGTCATTACCACGGGTAACTACAACTCTTTGGGATACTGATTTTAGTGCAGGGACACGCTCAGAGGAAGTTGTAGTTACACTGACAACAAAATCTTCCTTTTCCTGCCAATATTGAGCAACCTTATAACCAACATAACCACAACCAATGATTGCAACATTCATGACAAATTAGATATAAATAAATTAAACTACTCATTGAGACAATATTCTCAATTAAGGGACTAAACGTAAATAAATTTAACACTCCAGAGCCAAAAATCAATATTAATAGTACAACCTAATGACTAATGACTAATGACTAATGACTATTTAGCTAATTCTTTCTCAATTATGGCAATGATTTCTAGTGAATTTGGCTGGACACTACTATTAAATCTAGCTATCACTTCACCTTGTTTATTAACTAAAAATTTTTCCAAGTTCCAAGCAACAGTTCCGGTTGGCTCAACGGCTTTAGTAAGTCTCTCATAAAGTGGATGCTGCTGTGAGCCTTTGGCATGAACTTTATCGAATAGTTCAAAGGTAACACTATATTTACTCGTGCAGAATTTCACAATCTCTTCATTGCTTCCTGGTTCCTGCGCTCCAAAATCGTTACAGGGGAACCCTAAAATACGTAACCCTGCTTCCCCATACTTCTGGTTCAATTTTTCTAATCCCTCATATTGAGAAGTATAACCACAGTAGGATGCCACATTCACAATTAAGAGTACCTTGCCGATGTAGTCGTTTAATTGTTTATCCTCACCGTTGATCGTCTTAACTGCAATGTCCGAAATTGTGTTACTCATCTTGAATCTGATTTATAGGGAATATTGCCAAGTCTCCCATATTACAGGTACTGTAAACCCTCTTTTTTTAAGGAAATTAGGTTTGTTAGCCCTATGATTCTATTTAATTCAAGTTGTAAGCTTGTATAAGAGTTTCGATAGTTTCCTTCACTGATTGATGTTGAATCGGCTAGGCGATGTTTAACGACAAGCTAAGAGGTGGAGAGTCTTTGCTCAACTGCTGCACCCAATCAATAACGATAGCGATCGCCTATGAGTTTACATCTATATTGTATGAATAGCCAAAGTCGGTATCTCAGGAAAATTTTTGGAAATATGCGTTATTTTTGATACAATCTTTGTCGCACAGATGAATTAACGCATCTCTAAAGTAACAAACAATTAACTTTTTATATTAAAAATTAATAATATCCAAATTATCCTATCCTAATATCGGAAAATATTTAGCTACAAAGGATATAGTTGCTTATATCTATTGCATCAGGATATATATCTCATAACAAAAGCCAAAAAAATGTGTTTTACGATACAGTTTTTTATTTTAAGTAAATAGACAATCAATCAAATTTATCCGTTAAGGTGTCAGTCATACAGAATTCAGAATGGAATTCTGTGTGACTTTGTTTGTGGCATCTAGGGAACTCTAGCAGTGGGTCTGTGGGCTGTTGGCCCAACACACCATTAGTAGATTGAACTGATTTTGCCAAATTCTCTATCCAAGCGGGGAAAAGTCGGAGGTATAAAACCCTCTACTTTTCAAAGTTTTTATCTGATTGGTGCTTTATTAATTTAGCGATCGCAGTCAAAAATACTAAGCTGTTCCACATTTAAATTGCATAAGCTGGGCGGGCTTTTTGTACCACCCCACAAGAATTATATTTAATTCGATTATGCAAATTAGATGTTTTTTAGCTTAATACTATTTCAGGAAATACCTTACCTCTATCCCTCCCCTTGTCTCTTCGTTAACACTGGCTTACCTAGATAAATCTAGAGACGAAATATAGCAGGATGCTTGCGAGTATTAACTGAATAATGTCACTATGAGTTTGCCTGATCTGAATCAAAGTTAAAACTTATTTTACCTTGTGAAAATTTTATGGTTAGAGGATTGAGAGTTAGTATGCTGCTATTAGCAGTTCTGGGAAATCTGGCGTGGTCATATAGTGCCAAGGCAAATTTTAACGGCAAACTCACCGTAGAAATTGATGGCTTGAAGAATAAACAAGGACAAGTGTGTGCCAGTATATTTGCTAGCAGTGAAGGATTTCCTAGCGATAGCGATCGCAGCTTACAAAAGCAGTGTACCAAGATTACTAGCACTCCCTTACCCATTACCTTTGAAAACTTGAAAGCAGGCAGTTACGCCATTGCTGTCTTCCACGATCAAAATAACGACGGTACTCTCAATAGCAATGTTTTAGGTATACCAAGCGAAGGCTTTGGATTTTCCGCCAACCCAGAAATTCGCACAAGAGCAGCCAAATTTAGCGAAGCAGCATTTTTGGTGGCAGGTCCGGACACTAATATCCAAATCCAATTGAAATATTTTTAGGTTTATTCTCGTGAATCGTCGTGTGAATCTTCTGGTAGACTTTGTTCTTCCGGCAAACCACGCATTCGATTCATCTGAGTTAAAGCATATCGTGCTGTTGCTTGCACCTCAGCATCTGGGTCTTCTAGTGCATGATGCAACATTTGACTCATTTGACCCATCATGTCATAAACGCGCGTCAGGTCACGGATCGCATTTTGCCGCACTTGTGGACTTTCATCTTGCAGTGAAATTGCTAGGCCACGGTTCATCGGTTTGAGTGTGCGGATGCCAATTTCTGCCAAAGCTGCCAAAATTAAGCTGCTTTCTTGAGAATCGGCATCAATCATCAACTCAACCAAATGCTGAATTGCCCGCGAATCTCCCTGCTGACCCAAATCCCAAATAGCCTTGCGCCGCTTCGTTGGGTCAGAACTACGTAAATCTTGAATTAATTCGTCAACAATATTGAGTTTAGCTAGCCGGGAAGTTTTTTCTGGTAGCAGTAATTTTGTGGCGATTGGTGGCGTATCTGTTTGTCGATTAGTTACAGTCTCTGGAGAGGGTGATATCATTGGGTTTTTGTTAGCTTCACTCAAACTTTTAGTCTCTGATATTTCGGATTGCACTTGTTTGCCCTGACGAAACCACTTCAGCAGGTAAACAAGTGCGCCAATACTTCCTAGAACTGCAATAGCCAATATTAACCACCAGACAAAACCTCTCTCGGTTGGCTGGGGTGTTGTAGTTGCTTTGGAAGTCGCAGCAGAGGCAATAATTGGAGAGGTGGCAATCTGATTTTTGGCTACCATTGCTGCTTCCAGTCTCCCCCTAGTCTCCACACCAGCAAGGCCATCTACTTTTAAACCCTTTGCTTTCTGGAATTTAGTTACAGCGATTGTCGTACTGGTGTTGTACTCTCCATCTACCACACCACTGTAGTATCCCAACTGCTTTAATTGGGTTTGTAATCTCTGCACATCTGATTTTCGACTACCATATCTCAAAACAGTCGGACTAGCAGCAACTGTCGAACTAGCTTGTGCAAGTTCTAAAATTTCAGGTGCTAGGTTAGGTGTTGCTGTGCTTGCACGATTTGGGTAAAAACCCACGCAAGTAAAACAGGTAAATATCAAAATTGAGGAACGGCATAGCCTCATATTGCAAGTTTCAGCCTGAAGGTGCTTTTGAAGTATTCGATACCACAATACCTTCAAGATTAGCAAATTACCAAATGTTAACTGTCATTTTTTTATTGGGCATTGGCCAAGCAGGGCATGGTGAAGAGGACTTGGGGACAAGGAGAATTAGGGACTTTGGGGTTAGACTTGTTGCAAGTTCTCACCTCTTGTCCCCAAGTCCCCTCTGCTTCCCCTGCTTCCTCATCTCCCTACTGAATTACGAATTACCAGTTAGGGTAAAATTTCTCGTTCAGATTCTCTCACTCCGAAAGTTATGGGATTTAATTTTTTAGCAGATGCTTCTAAAACTGGTTGCTGTATATTAGCTATCTCGCCGACAGTAACTGTGTCGTTTTGCGCTGCTAAAGTATCACGTTGGTTAATCAGATAGATGCTGATTAAAGTTAGGAAAACACCGATCCACTGCAAGGGACTGAGGACTTCTGAGAGGAAGAGATTGCCGAATAGTAGGGCAAAGACGGGTGTGAGAAAGGTGAGAGAACTAAGACTGGTGAGACTGCCACTAGAGGCAAAGTAGAAGAATAACCCGTAGGCGATCGCACTGCCAAATACGGTAGCATAACCCAAAGCCACTAAATCAGATGCTCCTAGATTCTCCCACTGCTGGGATTCGACAACTGATGAAACTCCCCATAGTGGCAATCCACCCAAAATCATGTGCCATCCCGTAGCGGTTACTGGGTCAGCATATCGGCACACAAACCTAATCAACACTGTTCCCACTGCCATTGATAGCGCTGCTAACAGCATCAACCACTCGCCACTAGCAAACAAATCTTGCCAATTGCCAATTGTAATATTTGCGCCTGAGTCGAGAAAATGTAAAATCCACTCATCAGGTAAGCCGATTAAACTAATGCCTGTGACACCCAAGCCTAGCCCCAGCCATCCCCAAAAACCAATGTGTTCTTGAAATAGCCACAACGATAGTAAGGCAACAGCCAAGGGTTGCGAGTCAATCATCACAGACCCTAACCCCGCACTGGTTCTAACTAATCCTTCTGCCAAAAAGCCTTGAAACAGCGTCCCATCTACGAGGGCAAATAAGGCAATCCACAGCCATGCAGCCCAACCCTTCGGCTGGGGTTTACCCATGAATGCTGCTGCAATCAGAATTAACATCCCTGCTGGTATCAGACGCACTCCTGCCATAAATAGCGGTGTGGTGTGGGGTATTATTCCTTTCATGGCTACCATTGCCGTCCCCCATAGGAAAAAGGGGGCAATTAAGAGGAGAGGGGCGAAGGGAAGTTTAGATGCACTGAGTTTCAGTTGCATGGGTTTGCTGATGCCTTTGTTTAACAAGCGCAAAAATTGCTTTACCCAATTTTACCGAATTATGTAGTTTTGCGATCGCCTCTGGCGGGTGCTTTGCACCATCGCGTAGAGTCTCAAAGAGAAGAAAAGAATACTCGGGTATGGGAACAAATTCTCTGCGTGCCTCTGCGCTTACCTCTACGCCCCTACCCTGCGGGAAGGCAAAGCACCTATGCGTTTAAATTTCAACGCATAAATACTACTGCTAAAGTGTTTTTTAAGCTAATAATTGATTGTGATTAAATTGAGGCATAGCCCGCATTAAGTTGCCGATAATATTCCTCCATTTGTGCGTCAAGTTCACGGCGATCGGCTTCTATATATGCCAGCATCTCGTCAAATTGCGGATCATCCTTGAACCCACCCGCAAATTTCATCCAAGGATGTTCGGTTTGGGGAGCTTCAATTTCCAAAGTCACTATTTCTGGTTTTCGCTCTTATAAAAGCTGAATTAGTTTCTCTAGCGCTTCTTCTTTACTCGCACCAGAACTTTTAAAATCTGGCAAGCCTAGCACTGTCGCACCATCCGTAAGAGGTTAAACTAAAGTGCATTTTGTCAATCAGTTAAAATACTCAAAATATTTTTATTGAAAATGATAATTGTGCGGAGCATAGGGGGAAGGAGGCGAGAGTCGCTCACCTCCTTTTGCTCTCTTTGATTATCATTATCTTTAAATTCTTTGACAATTTAAATACAATATGAAAATGTATTTCTATATAAGGATATCTAAGTTTTCCCAGCTTAGATATCCAATAGCAACATAACCTAGAGTAAATAGACTATTAACTATACACTTAATTCTAATTATAATTTTGCTTTAAAAACTACTTCTTTAGGTAGTTTTTAAAGTCATCCTTAAGTATGATGAAACCTATATGAATTAAGTGAAATTTTGAAAGCAAATGCGTAAAATACAGATGATTTGTAGTGGCACATATATGTGCGTTTATACATTTAGCAGGTGCGTTACACTGCGTTAACGCACCTTACTTTCTAAGACAATTTAGCAACGCTAGACTTTTCTAAATTCGTTACTAACTTCACTCCAAATTCTTCCTCAAATACTCCTTTTTTATAATCTAAGCTCCAAAGTTCTAAAGCACAATCATCATCAGGTTGAGATGGAAAAATCAGCAGATTCACCTGCTGAAATTGTGGATAATACTCACATTGGACTTGCGCGATCGCACCAATTTGTCGTCTATCTAATGCCACTGCCAATCTTAAAATTGCACTCAATTGACTGACCATTTGTCGCTGATGTTTAGTCAGCAAACTCTGGTAATTTTCATGTTTTTTCTTAGGCGGCGATTTGCGATGATAACGCGCTAAATTAGCAATGATTTCAATCTCAGTTTCTGTATAACCCAGTAATTCACCATTGCGAATTAAATAGTAAGAGTGCTTGTGGTGAGATGAATGGCTGACATAATGACCGCAATTGTGTAATATCACAGCTGCCCACAGCAGTTGTCGCTCGTCAGATCCCCAGTGGTGTAACGTACCTTGAGTTTGGTCAAATAAACTCTGGGCAAATGTTGCGACGCGATCGCTATATTCTAAATTGACGTAGTATTTATTAGCGAGTTTAAGTATATTGCGTTCCCGAACTGAACTTTGGTAGCGCAGCTTATCTTCAATTAAACCGTGGGTTAGCATCCAGTCTACGATTACGCCTTCCCTCAGAGAACGCTCACAGACTGTTACCGATTCACTACCCAAAAGCGTCATTGCTTCCTGTAATATTACTGCGCCAGCAAGTATAACTTCAGGCCGCTTCTCTGGCATACCGGGAATCGCAGCCCTTTCTAAGTTACTTAGTTTCCGCAAGCGATTTACCAACTCTCGCAAGTCTTTAAGACTGAAATGGTAACCATTAAGAGTGGAAGGAATAACACCCGACTTTTCTCGTGCATGAATCATCGCCAGGGTTTCAATTGTGCCAGCAGTACCCACCAAACGCGGAGATTCCCCAAACTCTAGGTTTGCTAGTATCTCATCCACGGAACGTTCTAACATGCCGCGTGCATAAGCTTGCAGGTGCTGAAACTCGGTGTTGCTGATGGGGTCAGTGGTGATTAATTCGCTAGTGAGTCGCACTGCACCGACTTTGGTACTGGTGAGAGTGCGTGCTTGGTGACTATCGCCCAAAATTAACTCTGTGGAACCACCGCCAATATCAATAATCATCTGGGGCTGGTTATGAAATTCCATCCCCGACAGCACGCCAAGGTAGATTCGTCGCGCTTCTTCTTGACCAGAAATCAAGTCAACGCTTAAACCCAACTCTGTTTCTACTCTGTGCAAAAAATCTTTACCATTGGGCGCTTCCCGCACAGCACTAGTTGCTACAGCAATGATTGTTTCAGCATTGATAGTTTTGGCAACTTCTTGGAAGCGTCCTAAAGCAGCGATCGCCTTTTTAATTATCTCCGGTTTGAGTTCTCCTGTACTAAGATTGCGATCGCCTAGTCTTACAGTTTCTTTTTCTCTGGCGATAATGCTGAAAGCTGGTAGTGTGGGATCAATCTTGACTACTACCATATGTAGAGAATTTGTTCCCAGGTCAATGGCAGCAATAATCCGATGTTGCTTAGGTGGTTGAGTTGGAACACTCTCCCAGCTAGAAACTAAATTTAGCATCTAGTTTTCTCTCTTTATAAGAAATGATGGCAAATGGTGGTATGTCGGGGTAGCTGTCACTGGTATTTATTGCAACACCCTTGTCCCAGATGAGTGTTAAGTATTGAGTAAATTCAAAAATACTCACCACTCGGAACTCAGTTTGGTTGAGATTAACTGAACTAAGTATATTTACTTTACTGCTTATAACTCCGGTGACTATTTAAAGGTCTTTAAAGTTGCCACTTGGAGTTATGTTTTTACAAATAACAAATAACGTTATTCTCTAGATGTAAAGATGTGTAAATTAAAGAATAGAAAATAGTAAATAGCCTGTTATCTGCTGAATTTATGCCGTATTATTGGTATAATTCGGCGAATAAAGGCATGTTTTTACAAATATCAAATAACGTTATTCTATAGATGTAAAGATGTGTGAATTCATCTATAGTTATTTGTTGATTTCTATGTTAACTACGCCAGAACGCCCCCAGCAACCAGTTTGGCTTGTAATTATCCGGCTTTTGCGCTGGCATAAACCAGAAGGACGGTTAATTTTAATGATTCCTGCCCTTTGGGCTGTGTTTTTGGCAGCTTCTGGGAAACCGCCTTTACCTCTGGTTGGTGTGATTGTATTGGGTACTCTGGCCACGAGTGCGGCTGGGTGTGTTGTCAACGATTTGTGGGATCGGGATATTGATCCAGAAGTGGAGAGAACACGCGATCGCCCCCTCGCTTCTCGCGCCCTGTCTGTGAAAGTTGGGATTGTAGTTGCGATTGTATCGCTAGCATGTGCAGCTATTTTGGCATTTTATCTTAACCCCCTGAGTTTCTGGTTATGCGTGGCAGCAGTGCCCGTAATTTTGCTTTATCCAGGTGCAAAGCGGGTGTTTCCTGTGCCGCAATTGGTGCTTTCCATCGCTTGGGGTTTCGGCGTGTTGATTAGCTGGAGTGCAGTCACACAAACCATCTCCCAACCAACTTGGTTACTTTGGGGCGCGACTGTACTTTGGACATTGGGATTTGATACACTTTACGCCATGAGCGACAAGGAAGATGATCGCCGCATTGGTATTAATTCTAGCGCCCTATTTTTTGGGAATTATGCCCCTGTAGCCATTGGAATTTTCTTTGCTGGCACAATCTTGTTATTGGCTTGGTTAGGTGTACTCATACATCTGCACTCAGCCTTCTGGATTAGCCTTGCAGTTGCTACTATCGGATGGGTTTGGCAGTCTCTGCGATTAAGACAGCGAAACTTACCTAATCCTGTTTATGGTAAGATGTTCCGGCAAAACGTGTGGATTGGTTTTATTTTACTTGCTGGGATGATTGCTGGATCTTTTTAAATTGAAGCTTACTTTTAAGTCAAAGCGAATGCGCGTCTATGGGTGAGACAAAAAATACTTATGAGTTTTTGTATGGGTATATTCTTTGATTGGTTTAATCCCTTGTTTCAGTATGTGCGTACTTGGACAGCAATAGGTCTGCTACTTTTGGTTGTTACCTGGTCATTTCCTGCACAAGCTGCTAGCCGCATTGATCCGCAGTTGGAACAGCAAGTATTACAAATTATCCGCGAACATCCAGAGGCAATTATCGAATCTGTTCAAACCTATCAGCAACAACAACAACAAAAAGTCAAACAAGCACAGCAATCATTTTTACAGGATTTAAAGGCGAATTCTCAAACAGTGATTGGTGAGTCTCCCACCACAGGCTCAACTAAATCAAAAACTGTGCTAATAGAATTTTCAGATTTTCAATGCCCCTATTGTGCTGAGGCGCATAAAACCTTGAAACAATTGTTAGCAAAGTATCCAGATAAAGTAAGATTAGTTTACAAGAATTTTCCGCTGATTTCAATTCATGCTGAAGCATTGCCAGCTGCGACAGCAGCTTGGGCGGCACATCAACAGGGCAAATTTTGGGAATATCATGATGCGCTATTTACTAATCAAAAGCAGCTAGGTGAGGCGTTATATTTAGATATTGCTAAAAAACTGAATCTGGATTTAGGTAAATTTAAACGCGACCTGACTCTTGCTACTCCCGCAATTAGGAAAGATATCCAGCTAGCTGAAAAATTGGGTGTTCCTGGCACACCTTTCTTTGTAATTAATAGTCCAACTTTTTCAGGAGTGCTGCAGCTAGAAGACATCACAAGTATATTAGTTGGTACTAAGTAAATTGGTGTGTTTGGCAATGAGCTAATATCGGTAAAAGTAATTCTGTTTAGTCATTAGTACTAATGACTCAAAATTTAATCATGTCTGAACAATCAGCAATAAATTTGATCAATGTATACTAAGTAATTATGCTATCGAGATAGGATTTGTTTAGATGTAGACTTGATTATTTAACAAAAATGTGCATCTTTAGTTAGAGGTTTAATGCATCAGTAAACTGTTTTACTTGAAGTAAGTGTAAGGAGTAGCTTATGAGGAGTGATGAGGAGAAATTTTCCTGACTCCTCATGTTCTTAAAGACATGACAACTTTAGTGGTGATACCAATTTTGGAGATTGTTATAGAGTGTACTTGATTCGCTAGCGATCGCAATTACTTCTTGATATCCCGCCTCAACACGCACAAACTCGCTAATTATTGCTATTTGTTCTTATTGGCTTTATTCCTACGCAATCTCACTAAAGCTCTAACTCGCCCTTTAAATGCTTCAAATTCTTCGCTGCTCAATTTGGTTTTCTGCCATGCTGGACGTTGCATCAAGCGCTCAGACCATTCATTTAGCCTGTGGTAATCACTGAGATTAACACCTAAATTAGGTAATGAAAGTACAGCTATTCCCGCAACGATATCTGCTAAAGTTAACTGCTGACTACCAAAAAAACTGCAATCGCCAAGCACTTGTGTAAAAAATTTCAGTACCTTATCTATATGCTGCTTTGCTTGTGTAGCTTGTGGTGAATCTTCACTTTCATAAATTAGTGAAATTACTTGTGGAAATAATTCATTAGCAGTGACTAATTGCACCATCCTCACCTTTGCTAACGCCTGAGGCTCAGAAGGTAGCATTACAGGTGTAGGATATTTACTTTCTAAATAGTCTATAATTGCCAGTGATTCTACAACTCGAAAACCCTCATCCACCACAACCGGAATGTGAGAAAAGGGGTTAATTGTCAAAAACTCTGGTTGTAATTGATCGCCATCCAACTTCATCAAAACTGATTCAAAGGGAATCTCCTTTTCCAGTAAGGTGAGCCACACACGACGAGCATTTGGTGAGAGCGGATTGTAGTAAAATTTCAGCATCTAAATCCTTAATAAATAAAACCGTTCAGTCTGAAAATAGTTAAAAAATTTTCAGCTTTTATCAAATTCAAATTTACTGAGTCACTTGCTGACACTGGAAATATTTCTTTTGCAATTATTCTGGAATTTTAATGGCACGACCATTGTGTAAACTAATAAAAGCACCTTTTTGTATAGCCACTGCTGCTAACTCATTATTAGATAAAATTTCAGCCTGTACAGTCCACTTTAACCGTCCTAAATTACTCAACCATAAACGTCCAATCACTTGATCAATAATCTTTATCGGGCGTTTATATTCAATTTCCGTTCCAGCTAGAATAGGCGCATATCCTTGCTCAATTTGTTGATTAAGTTGCCAATGTTCATCTAAAAACTTTAAACGCAAATCCTCTAGCCATCTGATATATACGATATTACTCACAATTCCCATAAAATCAATGTCGTATGTTTTTACAGGAATTTCTAATACTACCTCTAATGGTCTGTGCAAATTATTATTTACTAACATTAGTTTCTCTTAATATCTTGAAAACCGAGCGGTCTGTAAAATCATAAAATAATTACTTTTTTCAAGTATGTCTAATTCTTAATTGCCTAATAAACCGTTGTCCATATTTCAAATTTATACTTTATAGTTTAAAATTAATTCGTCGCCGGGTAAACCTCTAATCCCCCAGTTAGATTTGGGCGTTTCAAATATTTTAATTTCAATATCGTATACAGAAATATTCAACTTTTTGTCATTAATATTTTTAATCAGCAGTCAAATCAACTCTTTTTTTGTTGCCACCGAGCGTCCATCAAACATACTAATTTCGATAATCAGATAATTGTCTGATCTATCAGATGGATAGTAAAAATCTGATTTATCCAGTGGTAAAAAACGGTGAAATCTTTTTTCAGGCGGAAGCTGTAAAACCTCAATAACAGTGGCATGGATTATATTTTATAGCTCCATTTTAACAATATTTCATTTGTCTGCTAAACCATATACCTTGATTTGTACCATACATTTAAAGGTGAGTTTTCAAATATTGATTCAGGTGATTAATTACCCTGTGCATGTGAATTGAATCTCCATAAAGCTTGCTGATCATTACTGCTCCTTCTAGTGTTGCAATTATGATGGTAGCGATTTCATCTGCACTCACTTCAGGGCGAATTTCACCCTTTTCAATTCCCGTTTCAATAATTCGACGAATTAGATGCAGCCAAGAATTCATTGCCTGTTGAGTGCGTTCTCGCAACGCCGGATGAGCATCATCACTCTCCACAGCAGTATTCAGCAGTGGACACCCTCCCTTGATAGGTGGATTTTCTGTGAAGCTACTAAATACGCCAATGATTGCTTGCAGGCGTTCTACAGCGTGGCGTTTGCTTCGTAATGCAAATCTAGTATGCTGGTGGATGCGAGCGATCGCAAAGTCAAAAGCCTGTAGCGCCAGATCATCTTTACTTTGGAAGTGATTGTAAATTCCTCCTTTCTGCAATCCCGTAACACGCATGATGTCTGACATCGATGAGCCTGCATATCCCTGTTGGTTAAACAGTTCGGCTGCTTGGTGGAGAATTCTGCTTTTTGTTTCTTCGCCTTTGGACATTACAGCGATTTTTAGATGAATGGACTATGGGGAGTGGGAAGTAGAGTAATTTATTGAATTGGAAATTGCTGTAAATAAAATATTACCGACCGAACGGTTTTTTATTTTATTCCAATAAGTGCTTTAAAGTCAAGCATTTTTCAGCGCTGAGTTCTGAACTAGGCATTGGGCATTATTATTATTCTCCCCCTGCTCCCCCTGCT
>NZ_CAXTNP010000037.1:0-10024 GCF_964245575.1 uncultured Nostoc sp.
ACCCCGCCAAACCTACGCTTTGTCTCCCCTCCCCAAAGCATCGGGGAGGGGTTGGGGGTGGGGTGTAATGACTATGGTTAGCATAACTAATTATGCGGACATGATATCAATCAATTAATCTTTGAATCATCCACTAAAGACCATCCTAAACTGGTTGGCTGTTCATAAACCCGCTTTAGAGTATTTACATCTCTGGGAGAAATAGGCGACGGGTTGCGAACTTGGGAAAAATATAACGCATCAGTTTGTAGCGGACTATGACCCCAAATTCCGAGTGCATGACCGAATTCGTGGCGGGCTGCTGCAATGAGATACTCACCTGTTTGACTGGGACTTAGCAAGATGGTGAAGCGGTGGGATAAAACTTTGTTGCTGGTGTATAACTCGTAAGTAGTTTGTGCCGATCGCGCACGGGGTATATTACTACCAAGGGAAATTTGTAGAGGTGGCGCTTTTCGCACAATCGTAATATCAGCAATTTCGGACTGTTCGACTATTGTCAAAGGTAAATAAGTACTCCACTCCTGTACACCCTGCAAGACAGCATTAAGCCATGCTTGAGCTTCTTTTTCGCTGATGGCTTTTGGTGGTTCTACGTAAACTCGAACAGGAAATTTTGACCAGACTAAATAACCAACTTGGGTTATTGTAACTTGGGAAAAGTAGTCACCACTGTTAGTGCTATCTTGCCACTGTGCAAGTGTAGGCGTTAAGGGATGGGATTTTAGGGGAGATGATGGAGGGAGAGAGATTATTAAGTCTGAATATGCATATTTTGGTGTTATTGTAAACCCATTACTCGACTGAAGATTAATAAAAACGATTAACAGCCCTGTGCCAATAAATAAGGCAAGATCTGTAATTAACCGTCGTGAAATTAAATTTATTAGGATGTTAAATATCGGGTGTTGGGTTGTTTTCCCCATTTACCTATCCTTATTTAGGCAGCCAACCAGCACTTAAAACTACTGTCAAACCGAGAAAAATTACTGTCAATGCCCAAGTAATTCGGTTTAAGGTGTTTTCTGCACTTTTGGTGCTGCTAAATAGCTGGGCTTGTCCGCCAATCGCCCCAATCCCATCACCTTTAGGGCTATGCAGTAAAACTAAGATAATCAAACCAGTGGCAGAAAATGCCCAAATGCCTTGCACGATATTAGTAACTGTCATGGTAGGAATCTCATTTATAAAAAGTTTCAAAAAACAGAATTTAGGAGTTAGGAGTTTTTAGTAAACTCCTAACTCAGTACTCAGCAATCTTTTACAGCCCTACTTGCACGGGAGTGCGAGTACGTTGTAGCTCGTATTCTGCTGTTTTCAGCAGCGATCGCCCTGTCATTTCTGGTGGCTGAGGCAGCTGTAAAATCTCTAGAATCGTAGGGGCGATGTCGGATAGCTTGCCATCGCTTCGCAGTTCGACATTTGTACCATATCCAGGGATTTTGACTTTCTCTCCTTCCACCAAGATTAAGGGGACTGGATTAGTCGTGTGAGCTGTCCAGGGATTACCCTGATTATCTAGCATATACTCAGCGTTACCGTGATCGGCAGTAATAATTGTTGTACCGCCAGCTTTAATAACGCCCTCTAATAGGCGACCCAAACAGCGATCAACTGTTTCAATTGCTGTAATGGTAGCGTCGATTTGACCAGTATGCCCTACCATGTCTGGGTTGGCATAGTTAATCACAACTAGAGAATATATACCCTTTTGAATCGCAGCGATCGCAACATCTGTAACTGCTGCTGCTGACATCGCTGGGGCGTGATCGTAAGTTGCTACCATCGGGCTGCTTACTAATTCCCGATCTTCTCCGGGAAAAGGTTCCTCCAGACCCCCATTAAAGAAATAGGTGACATGGGCGTATTTCTCAGTTTCGGCGGTGCGGAACTGATTCAAACTATGATTGGCTATAACTTCTCCCAGAATGTTACTGAGATTCTGAGGCTCAAAGGCTACAGCCACGGGTAAGTCTGAATCGTACTGCGTAAAGGTGACAAAGGACAACGGTGTGATTTGCTGTCTTTCAAAACCGTCAAATTTGGGACTGACTAAAGCTTGAGTCAGTTGTCTGGAGCGATCGGGGCGGAAGTTGAAAAATATCACCCCATCCCCTGGTTGTATTGCGCCGGGAGCAATTCGGATGGGGTTGACAAATTCATCTTTTATCCCTATGTCGTAAGATGCTTGCAAGACTTCCACAGCCTTGAGACCATTACCAACACTATCTTGTATCATCATGTCGTAGGCGCGTTTGACCCGATCCCAGCGGTGATCGCGATCCATCGCGTAGTAGCGACCGCTGAGGGTGACTATGCGCCCAATTCCTATGCGGTCTATATAATCTTGTAGCAGTGCGATTGTTCTTACACCGTCAGTTGGGGCGGTGTCACGACCATCGGTGATAGCGTGAATACAAACTTCTGGAATTCGCTGGTTTTTGGCTAAGTCAAGTAGTCCGAATAGATGGGTGATATGCGAATGTACCCCTCCCTCAGAACAAAGCCCGACTAGATGCAGCTTGCTATTCCGAGAGCGAACTTCCTGGCAAATTTTGACGAGTGCTGGGTTTAAGGCAATAGAACCGTCTTCGACTGCATCGGAGATGCGTACAAGTTCTTGCGGTACCACTCGCCCAGCACCAATGTTCAAATGACCAACTTCTGAGTTGCCCATTTGACCCTCTGGCAACCCTACGGCTTTTCCTGAAGTGTGGATGAGGGTGTGCGGGTAAGCTGCCCATAAACTGTCCACGATTGGAGTTTTAGCAGCAACAATAGCGTTTCCTCGCCTTTCCTCGCAGTAGCCCCATCCGTCTAAAATGACTAGCACCACAGGAGCAACAGGTGCTTTGGTCATAGTAAAATTGCCCTTTACTTTTTGTAATACTCGAATGATACCACTGCTAATCCACGCCGCAAGTGAATTTTTGCTTATTAAATTCTTTTATGAATGACTTGCAGTGTTTTGAAAGATTTTTTTAATTTTAGTAATTTGTCTATGATGTTTTTGAGCGCTATTAACGAGTGATTACTTAGTAGTAGCGTTTTCGCGCTACTACTAAGGCATTATCCAATCCCTTATTTCCTTTTCGTGGAAGCTTTAGCAGCTTTAGCAGCTTTTTTCGCTGCTTTTTCGGCTTCTATTGCAGCTAATTTTGCTTGTTCTTTTTCTTCGGCAATTTTCTGGAGATAGTAATGATAATCTCCTAAATAGACGCGGAATTCTCCATCACGAATTTCGACGATTTTATTTGCTACTTGAGAAATAAAGTAGCGGTCATGAGAGACTACAATTGCCGTGCCATCATAGTTTTGTAGCGCCTCTTCCAGCATTTCTTTAGCTGGAATATCTAGGTGGTTTGTCGGCTCATCTAAAATTAGTAAGTTTGCGGGACGTAAGAGCATTTTTGCCAACGCTAGACGAGCTTTTTCTCCTCCACTTAATGCCCCAACTGCCTTAAATACAGTATCACCAGTGAATAAGAAGCGTCCCAAAAGCGTGCGGACTTCTTGATTATCCCAGTCAGGTACTTCATCATGGATAGTTTCCATGACAGTTTTCTTCAAGTCCAAAGCTTCAGCTTGATTTTGCTCAAAGTAACCGGGAAGAACGTTATGATCCCCTAATTGAACGCTACCTTCTGTGGGTGGTTCCATACCCATAATTACACGCAGAAGGGTAGATTTCCCAGCACCATTGGGGCCAAGAAAAGCAATGCGATCGCCTCTTTCAATTAGCAGATTTGCTGCCAAAAACAGTATTTTATCACCATAGAGGTGAGTTAAATCTTTAATGTCAACTACCTCGCGTCCACTGCGGGGTGCAGGGGGAAAACGGAAGTGTAGAGTTCTTACCCCAGCAATGGGTGCTTCAATGCGTTCAATTTTGTCGAGTTGCTTTTCTCGGCTTTTTGCCTGGGTACTGCGGGTAGCACTGGCGCGAAATCTATCAACAAAGGTTTGCTGTTTCTCTAATTCTTTTTGCTGGCGTTCGTAAGCACTAAGTTGTGCTGATTGACTTTCGGCTTTTTGTGACAAATATGCCGAGTAGTTACCAAGATAAGTACTGGAAACGCCACGTTCAGTTTCCACAATTTGGGTGCAGAGGCGGTCAAGGAACTCCCGGTCATGGGAGACTATTACCATCGGCGTAATCAGCCCTCTGAGGTAATTTTCCAGCCACTCAATGGTTTCTAAATCTAGGTGGTTAGTCGGTTCATCCAGCAGCAACAAGTCGGGTTTTTGCAGGAGGATTTTACCTAAACTCATCCGCATTTGCCAACCACCACTGAAGGCGCTGACGAGGCGATCACCATCTTCTAGCCCAAACCCCATCTCTGGTAGGATTTTCCCGATGCGTGCATCTAAGTTGTAGCCATCCAAGGCTTCAAATTTGCGCTGCAAGCGATCCAACTTGTCGATCAGTCGATCCAGTTCCTCTGGGTTAGCCGTTTCCATCTCTTGTGGTACGTGCGCCAGAGATAACTGTACTTCGTTGGCTTCTTTGAAGACAGTCCAAAATTCTTCTCTAACGGTGCGGGTGGGGTCTACTTCAAACTCTTGGTTGAGGTAGGCTATGTGTAAGCTATTAGGACGGATAATTTCGCCAGCAGTGGGTTCCATTTCCCCAGAGATGATTTTGAGTTGGGTGGATTTTCCAGCACCGTTGACACCGACTAAGCCAATGCGATCGCCTGGTTTAACTTCCCAGTTGATATCTTTGAGAACTTCGCCTGTAGGATAAATTTTACTTATATGTTCTAGTCGCAGCATTAAGTTTCTCTCAGGTAGGGAGTGGGTGGTTGAGGACGAAGTACTAACACCGCCTCTAATATTAACAAAAATTAACTATAAATTCGTCGTGATCAAGTATGGAGAGCCACAAACCAAATTTGGCTTGAGTCACGGATAAAATTTACCACATCCATCTCAAGGCTGGCTTTGTGTTACTTGTCTAATTTCTTCGACACTTAAATCTAAGGCTTCTGCTACTTGCTCTACAGTCAACCCTGCAGCCAACATTGCTGGTACTGCTTTTAGTTTCCCTTTAAGCTCACCTCTAACTTCACCTTGTTCAATGCCTTGTTCAATGCCTTGTTCAACACCTTCCTGAAAGGCTTCCTGATAAAATCTGGTTTGCTTTAACTCGCTTAAGCCAAACATTTCCTCCATCTCCTCCCTACTCATTGTGGGAAACTTGTAAGCCAAAATAGTCTCTATAAATTGTAATAATTGCTGCTGTTTTGATGGTGAGTTTATTTCTGACTTGGTTCTGTTTATCAACTCCCAAGCTTGTGCGATCACTATATCGTCGGTTGCAATTACTAATTTAGCAGTTGCAATGCCAATTGGAAGCGATGTACTTTCACCTAATTCATCCAAATAAATGCACCTGACGCGCCCACTTGTGAAAAACTCACGGTAATGTTTGATATTGCCTATATCTACATTCCTATTTGGGTATAAAACCACAGCACCCCAGTCATTTGATGGTTGATTCTGACGGATGTATAAACATATTTCTGCAATTAGCCGTGAATAAATTTCCCCATCAGCTTGAAATTGCACTTCAACAAAATAAATCGGGTTCTCGCTTTTTTGTGTTGGTATAAACACACCATCGATTCTGAAGGCTGTTTGTTTGATTTCAACTGATGAGAATTGATACAGGCTAGCTGATTCTGGAGGATTCCCAATCAGCTCAAAGAATATATCAGGAAATTCTTGAAACAGCCGATAAAAGATGATATCTGTTTTCACAATTTATATCATTTTAATATTTTGATTTGCTACTTATATGTTGCTTGATTCTTCCAAACCATCTCGTACTTTCAGCAATTGCTCTTTTGCCATTCCTAATATACGTGATATGGGAGCTAACAAACTATCATCAAATGCTTCTCCAGCATAAATATTATTCAGTTCAGTAGGGGATAATTTAAAGGTGCCGCAGAATTTAGTAAATTCCTGGTTACTTAAGTCAAGCTCTTTTTGCCTATCATGAAGTAAAACTGCGATCGCTCTCGTTCCATGCTTCGGACGCTCACTAGCTTTTATATACTTTTCCATTAAATAATAGACTTTTCTGGGATCGCCTCCCATTTTTTTAATTAAATCAGTACAAGCCATTTTTAGTGCCTTCTTTAAAACTTCTTCTTCATTTAAAAACTTAATAATTTCGCTAGCATATTCTGGTTTAAAAAATCCTACCAAATCACCTTTATGGTAAACTGGGATATAAGGCTCATTTGATTCAAAATGCCAATCTAAAGGCTCATTGCGTAGCGACATACATACCCCTCTAAATCATTTAAGATTTCACCATTTTAAAACCATTTATTCTTTAACTGCCAGTAAAAATATCCTAGTCCTAGCGATTATAAATTGCAGCTATACAGACAAAATCCACCTGCGTGGGTTTGAACTTCCTGGAGTCCGCACAGACGAACTTAGTTTGTGTAGCCGTTATGTATTTCTACCAGAACCTGGAACTCCAACCAAAATTAGCGTGGCTAAAGGGTTGACAGAGGCTTGTTTGGTGGTGTTATGAGGCCTTTGTTAGATATTTAACCATAATGGGCATACTGTAAATATCAAGTAAGTAAGCATCAAAACAGGGTAAACAGTATGTTGACTATAACGTGGCAAGAAGAAATTGCATTCTTGAAACAAAATTTGAGGAAGGAAATAAATCAACTTTCAAGTCATTCTGAGATTAATATATTTAATCATATTTGCATCAATAATTTAAAATCCAAGTTAAACCGATTAGATGAAATAGAAAAAATTCTTAATATAGAAAAATATAAAATTGTTTTCATAGGTACTATTGGTCAAGGAAAGACCACAGCTATTTGTCATATTTTTAATTTAATAAGCGACTTTAATGTTTCCAAAACTATTGCTAATAAGTCTCGAAATGTAATCGAAACCAAAGAGTTACTATCAACGGGAGCAGGTAAAACTACTATATGTTAAGTAATTATCAAAGCTGCGGAAAAAACTTACATAGAGATAGAGCCTTATACGGTTGATGAGATAGAAAATCTTATTTTTGACTTCTGCGACTATATTGCAGATAAAGATAATCCTAACCCAGATAAGAAGATAATTATTTCTCAAGAAATTGAAAGGGCTATTAGGAATATTACAGAAATGAAGTTACGCTATCCAACAATTAATAATGAAGTAAAAAAAATTGATCTAGCTAAGGAAGAATTTGATAAGTTAGGATTAGATGAGTTTAAAAAACTTGCTTTGAATAATGCAAACCTTGAATCTAGAAATAATAATAAGATTGAATTTGATAATCAAAAGAATGAGCAAGAATGGATAAAAAATACCTTTGCTGCCATTAATAATGTTGAGCTAAAAGAGTTTGCTATTCCAAGAAAAATATATCTTTATGTGAGCTATGATGTTTTATCTGGCTCAAACTTGTCTCAGTTTGATTCAATTGTGGATACTAAAGGACTTGATGAAAATCCAATTCGTAAAGACTTGCAAAAATATATTGAAAATCAGGATACTATCTGTCTCTTTGTAACTCCTTTTAATGCAGCACCTGAAGCTAATATCAGTAAATTAATAGGTTATCACCTTACATCTAAATCCAAAGATTTTCATCATAGATTTGTAACTTTGGTATTACCTCACAAAAATGAACCTGAAAGAGTAAATGGATGTCATGGAGATCGAGATATAGGAATTAAAATCATAAAAGAAGAGATTCAAGCAACATTCAAGCGTTTAAACCTAGATTTTTTCTTGGAAAACATTTTGTTCTATGATGCTTTGAGGTACTACCGTGATGATATAGTCAAGCTAAATACTGATATTTATAATGAAGAAGATGTACAGGTAGATAAAGATGATTTTCTCAAAGCTGTAGCCAGTGTAGTAGAACGTAGGCAGAATATTTTATTGGAAGAAATAAAAAATATCCAAGAAAGCTTTACGAGAATAAAAAATGGTGATGCTTTGACAGGATCAGAAATCAAAGCAATTGAAAATGCCATTCATAAGCTCAACGATTTACGCTATTTAAATAAAAGAGTACCTAGTTTTGTTTATAAAGATTTTATTGATAAATATATTGAATATTATCGTACTGTTTATCGGGCATGGAATACTAAACATGCTATCCATAGAAACTTCGGTTACTATAAGCCAAGGAATATAGATATATATTACGATATGAGGGTTTTTGCTGAGGGAATAAATGAAGATTAAATGTTGAATAAGTTTACAAAACAAGCAAAGCAGGAATTAGAAAATATTCTTAATGAACTTACATCGGCAAATGAATATTTGAAGACACTTATTCCTGAATTAGTAATAAAATTTAACTCCTTGTATGATGATTTTATTAGTGAGGTAGGGGTAGAAATTGAACATGAAGCTATAAGAAAACTATCACCTCAAAGCAATGATTCAGAATTTTGGATGGCTCTAATTAATGAAAAAGGTAGGGAAAAGCGTAAAGGTGAAAAATATGGAGATAACGTATGTCACACTTGGAAGCGCGAACTTGAGACTGACCCAAGCCTAAATACATTTTTAGAGATTAAAGCAGGACAGTATTGGGCAGAATTAGTGACTAAAATATTAAAGTTTTTCGGACAATAGTAGACATTTAGCAATTTTAAATTACATGCTAAATATAAAGGGATGCAATCTTATTGTATCCCTAATATTCTTTGTTAATTAAATAATTGTTACTATTTATTATTAGTTTAATTTAATAAATAACTAAAAACTAAATATATATAAGAAAAATTATACAGAATATACAAAATGTTTAGTTAGAGGTAAGGAAATTATTCTTGATGGAAAACCAGAAGAAAAGGTTAGACAATTCTTTATCTACTTTTTGATAAATCAAAGTGGTTTGTTCCCAAATGAAATTGATATTAAAGTTGAGTATAATAATCATGATATAGAATTATATAAAACTGTCAAAAATAAAAGTTTTAAACCATATTACTCTCCTTTGATGATTGTGGAAGTAAAGCGAGAAGAAGAAAACTTACAAAATCACGAGAAGCAGATAGAGAGATACTTAACAAATTCTTGTTCAGAAATTGGTATTTTATATAATTATCATCAAATAATTGCATATATAAAAAAAGACGCAGTATTTACGAGTAGATATCTTAAGAGCCTTGGAGATATACCACCTTTAATATTGCAAACTTCTAATAGCACACAGAACGATTTACTAGACTTTGAAAAAGCTGTAAATGGAAATTTTGATAGTTTTAATTACCTTGCTAAAAAGTATGGTAAATATGCTTTAAACACAATAATTTTTCGACTAAAAGGTGGGCAATTACCTATAGCAGGATGTTTCTTCAAATTTAAAGATAACAAGGTGTACTACCATATATATGGTAAATTTTGTAAAAAGCAACAAAGCTTTAATTACCAAGATTTTGAAAAGCTAGTTTCTATTACTTATTGAAAAATATAACGTGTCTCCAAGTAACAAATGAGCGTAACAAAAATGGCATGAATTATCCTTCCCAGTCTTGACGAGTATCGCACAGAAAATTGTCTGCGATCGCATCATCAAATAAATAGGGGCAATGCTCTGGAAAAGTTCGTAATGGTAAGTTAGTTTGTCGTAGCGCTAAATCGACTCCCGCTTAAAAGCCATCTAACAAGGCTTCTTCGATTCGAGACTTTAAGCTGGGGTTATGTCGCAAATGTCTGTGGATGGCGCGACGCTGTTCTCGAATTGTTAAAAACCAACTGCGAGAGCGTTGTTCGGGTTGATACTCCCACTTCAAGAGATGACCGAGTAATACACTCAGACAATTCACGAGTTCCCGATACTCCTGTCTCCCTAAAGCTTGAATTTCTTCTTGCAGGTATTGCCAGTCTAGTTCCATAACTAGCCTCTGCTCTAACGCTTTAGCCTGCTGCTGTGTCCAGCCATAGAAGTCTTGGTCATACAAAAAAGGTTTGTCCATAGAGTTGAATCTTGACAGCAAGAAACCACGAGCTAGTTTGATGATTT
>NZ_CAXTNP010000037.1:10124-36545 GCF_964245575.1 uncultured Nostoc sp.
AACCACGAGCTAGTTTGATGATTTCAATCAGTTTTTCTTTGCTTTCGATGTTCACTGCTTATATAGCTAGCCAACTGTATTTACAAGTTTAGTGAGGAAATACTAAAAGTTTACTTTTAGATTGACAAGCTTCATTGTTAATGATAATTTAAAATGATTATTCTAACGTTGCAATTAAACTTGCAGTAGTGATATAGCAATTTTAATCAGGTTATCAGTAGTAATGCCAATAATATAAATGGTGCATCATGTTTGGCAAGCCACGCAAACTTAATCAATATCGCCGCAAAGGTCGAAACCTTATAGCCACTAATAAAATTAAACCAGAACAGTGGAACATTTCGCAGGCTGAAGCAAAAGAAGCCCTGAAAGCTAAAGGCTACGATGTGAAGCAGATCAAGAAAATCCATCGCCTGAAGCATCAGGTGTGTATTTCTTACTGGGATGCAAAAGGCAACGTGTGCAGCAGCTTTTTTAGCTACCGGATTTTTGCGCGTTGGCAAAAGGAAGTAGAGACATTAATTTATACCTGTCAAACCCTGAAGGAATGGGCGAAGTTAAATTATGTTATGAAGTACGAATTTGCGTACTACCATTATCCCAGTGAAATGGAAGATACACTCCACGCGATATTAGAAAACCACCTGTATGTGTTAAAAGCAACAATACAACAAGTGGTTTTACAGTATATTTAACGGCAAAAATTAGTTAGCAGCGGAAGTCGCTAGCTCCGCGAGACGTTCTTGTTGGTCTAGAGATATACAAGACTGGATCAGTGTCTCTAAATCACCATCCAAAACAGGGTTAAGGGAATAATTCTGACCTAACCGATGATCGGTAGCCCGGTTATCTTTATAATTATAGGTGCGAATTTTTTCCGATCGCGATCCAGTACCAACCTGCGATCGCCGCATGGAAGTTACAGCCTCTTGTTGTTCGCTTAACTTGATTTCATACAACTTCGCCCGCAGAATTTGCATCGCCCGTTCTTTGTTTTGCAACTGGCTGCGTTCTTCTGTACAGAAAATGCGTATTCCCGTTGGTTTGTGCATTAAGTCAACGGCTGTTTCCACCTTGTTGACGTTTTGTCCACCAGCACCGCCAGAACGAGCTGTAGTCATTTCAATATCTTTCGGATCAATGTGAATTTCCACATCATCCACCTCTGGCATAATCGCCACGGTAGCTGTGGAAGTATGAACCCGTCCCCCGGATTCAGTTGCCGGCACGCGCTGCACACGATGCACTCCAGCTTCAAACTTTAGCTGGCTATAAACGTCATTACCTTTAATTTCGAGAATGACCTCTTTCCAGCCACCCATTTCTCCACGAGATTCGCTCACTAAAGAAACTTTCCAACCTTGAGTTTGGGCATAGCGGGTGTACATCTGCATCAAATCGCCAGCCCAAATACTTGCCTCATCGCCACCAGTACCAGCGCGAATTTCCAACATGATATTCTTTTCATCATTGGGATCGCGTGGTAGCAGTAAGACTTTTAGGCGAGACTCTAAATGTTCTATTTTTTCTTCAAGTTCTTTTACTTCCAGTGCTGCCATTTCTTGCAACTCTGGGTCACTCGCAGATTCTTTGTAAACTTCACGCGCTCCGATTAAGTCTTCTTGGGCTGCTTTCCAAATTTCATAAGTATTAACTACCTCTTCCAAAGAAGAACGAGACTTAGCAATTTGTTGATACTCATCAGGATTGCTAGCGGTATCGGGGTCGCCAAGACGACGTGTTAATTCATTAAAGGTTTGTTCAACAGATTTTAGTTTGTCCAGTAAGTATGATTCAGCCATGACGAGTGCGATCGCTCCTTAAAAAATAACAAATTGGCTCGAGCATATAAATGAAAATCGACCCAGCTGATGCAGGGCCGTCGTTAACAGCAGAGCCAACCCGCTACTTTTTGGTTTGTTCGTCGCCAGATGTTTGAGTGCTGCTCATACCGTACTTGCGGAGGAAGCGCTCTACTCGACCCTCAGTGTCAATAATCTTCTGAGTACCAGTGTAAAATGGGTGATTTCCAGACCAAACATCTACGTGCAATTCTGGCTTAGTAGAGCCAATGGTCATAACAACCTGACCGTTGCAGTAAACTTTAGCATCTGGATACCACTTGGGGTGAATATCAGCTTTAGCCATTGTTCCTTTTGTGATGAATCTATATCAATTATAACTTTCAGGTTTCAATTGGAGCTAGGGATTGGGGACTGGGGACTAGGGATCGGAGACTGGGAAAGAGATAAAAAACCGACTTTTTTTTAATACTCAATCCTTAATACCTAATCTCCTCTACCCAGTACCCAGTCCCCAGTCCCCAATCGCTTATCGCTTAGAGTACTGAGGCGCTTTCCGAGCTTTATGTAAACCATATTTCTTCCGCTCTTTTGCTCTGGGATCGCGAGTCAAATAACCTTCGGTTTTCAAAGGTGGGCGGTTGTCTGGGTCTAATTGGCATAAAGCACGAGCAACTCCCAAACGAACAGAATCAGCCTGTCCGGTCAAGCCGCCGCCTTCCGCTTTCACCAAAATGTCATATTCGTTTTCTAGTCCCAGAGTTTCCAGGGGTGCTTTGATAACTCCCAGGTAATTGGGGTTAAATTGGAAATACAAGTTTCCATCTTTACCGTTCACAGTCAGTTGACCGCTGCCTGGAACCAAGCGTACCCGTGCTACTGCGTTCTTACGACGGCCAGTACCCCAGTATACGGCGCGACCGCTATTAGCGTCTGCTACTACCATTAATTTTCTTCTCCAGGAATTGTACTAACTTTTAGTTCTTTAGGTTTTTGAGCATCGTGGGGATGCGTAGGCCCAGCGTAGACTTTCAGCTTGGTGAACAACTGCTTACCCAGGCTATTTTTAGGTAGCATACCTTTAACAGCCTGTTCTAAAATTCGCTCTGGTATGCGCTGTTGCAATTTAGCGAAAGTTTCCGTTTTCATTCCACCGGGACGACCAGAATGGCGACGGTAAAGCTTTTGAGTGCGCTTTTTGCCTGTGACTGCGATTTTCTCAGCATTAATGACGATTACGAAGTCACCTGTATCTAGGTGGGGTGTGTATTCGGGTTTCTTTTTGCCTCTTAAAACCTGGGCGATTTCGCTGGCAAGGCGACCGAGGCGTTTATCGGTGGCATCTACTATGTACCACTCACGCTCAAGGGACGCTTGAGAAGGAAGGTATGTTTTACTCGTTGTCATTTGTCATTTGTCCTTTGTCATTTTTAATTTGTCCTTTGTCATTTGTCATTTGTTATTTGTTATTTGTCCTTTGTCATTTGTCCTTTGTTATTCACTAATGACCATTGTACAGACGCGATTAATCGCGTCTGTTCTGACCAATGACTAAGAACCAATGACTAATGACTCTTGACTAGTGACAAACTTTGGCAAGGTGTCGTACCAAATCTCTTTTGAAAAGGGAAAATCTGGATAGCCGACTCGCAACAAGCATAAACCTTGGGGCGGTGCGGCGTGTTTCACTTCTTCTCGACGTTGTTCTTTCCAGAGTTCGGTGAAGCTAGAAAGTGTCCTTTGTCCAGAACCTACTTGTACCAGCATCCCCACCAACAGCCGTACCATGCCATACAAAAATCCATCTGCCTGTATTTCAATATGGATAAATGGCCCACTGCGACAACACTCTGCTACTTGCACCTCTACCCAGGAATGCGATCGCTTTGAGCCTGCACGATGAAAAGCAGCTAAATGATGCTTTCCCAAGAGAGGTTTCAAGGCAGCTTGAATTAAGGATTCATCCAGGGGTGCATAATAATAATGCCAACTGAAGGGTCTTACAAACAAGTTAAGCCGATCTTCAGTATATATTGTGTAGCGATACCGTCGATAGGCTGCACTAAAGCGAGCGTGCCAACGGTTATCAACACTAGCTGAAGCTCTGATTAATATATCTGGTGGCAGATAGCTATTTAGGATTGTTGCCCACTTGTGAGGCGGAATTAAACCTGTAGCTTCAAAATGGGCTACTTGAGCAGCAGCGTGAACTCCAGAATCAGTTCGCCCAGCACCGTGTAATGTTACATGATGCCCAAGAATAGTAGCGATCGCAATTTCGATTTCTTCTTGGACTGTGCGGTGGTTTTTTTGCCGTTGCCAGCCATGAAAATGAGTGCCCAGGTATTGGATTACCAAGGCTACTCGATGAGTTGGTGTTGGCTGGTGGCTTTCTAACATACAGATTTTGTTCTTTGTCATTTGTCATTTGTCAGTTGTCCTTTGTTATTCACTAATGACCAATGACTAATGACCAATGACCAATGACCAATGACTTAAACCAATTCAATTATTGCCATTTTCGCATTATCACCCCGACGCGGTACGGTACGCAGGATGCGGGTATAACCGCCCTGGCGATCGCCATATCGAGTTGGGGCTTGCTCAAACAGAGCGTGAACCAGTTGTTTGTCGAAGATATAGCCAAGAGCTTCCCGACGCGCTGACAAGGAGCCATTTTTGGCTAGGGTAATCATTTTTTCCACTTCACTTCGCAGAACTTTCGCTCTAATTAAAGTGGTGGTGATCTTACCATGACGGATCAGCTCGGTGGCGAGCGATCGCAGTAAAGCACGGCGTTGATCGGCTGGTTTACTGAGTTTTTTGACGCGACAACGGTGACGCATAATTATGCACTATGAATTATGAACGGTTTTTCTTAAGGGTGTTTAGAGCCTCTTTCCATTGGCAGGGTGATGCCCAAGCGGCGCTGTAAAGCTTCCACGACCTCTTCTGCTGACTTCTGGCCAAAGTTCTTAATTTCTAAGAGGTCTTCTTGGGTATAATCCAACAAATCTGCCACAGAGTTAACTTGTGCTCGTTTGAGACAGTTATATGCCCGCACAGAAAGTTGCAACTCTTCGATGGGTATCTGGGCAGTTGGGTCGTCTGGAATCTCCGAACCTGTGTCTGTTGGTTCTAGGGAGATGTCTTTCAACGGGTTGAATAAATCTACCAAGATCCCAGCGGCGGAGGATAGTGCTTCTTGGGGAGAAATACTGCCATTTGTCCAAACTTCTAACAGCAGTCGGTCTTTTGGAATCAAGCCTTCCCCACGAGATTCTTCAACACTATAGTTGACTTTTCGCACCGGCATAAATATTGAGTCGATTTGCAGAAAGTCCAACGATGTGGCTTCCTCACGTCCTCGCTCTACGGTGCGATAGCCTTTGCCTTTCTCAATCCGAAATTCCATTTCCAGCTTTCCACCCTCAGCGATGGTGGCTACATACTGAGTCGGATCCATGACTTCGACTTCACTAGGCAAATCAAAATGCGCCGCAGTGATTGTTGCTGGCCCGCTAACGAGTAATCTACCAATTTGGGGCTGCGAGGAATAGTTTTTTAGGATAACTTCCTTCATTCTCATGAGGATTTCCAGCACATCTTCCCGCACACCCGGAACTGTAGCAAACTCGTGTGAAACGCCTGCAATCCGCACTGCTGTAACTGCTGTACCTTCTAGGTTGGACAGTAAAACTCGCCGCAGTGCGTTGCCAACCGTTGTTCCTTGACCACGATCAAGAGGTTCCAGAACAAATTTACTGTAATGGTTCCGACTTTCTTCAGTATTAGACTCTACACATTCAATCTGAAACTGCGCCACGGATGAGCCTCCCTTTTTCTAAGGTGCTGCTAGCAGACAAATCAATTGCCTCCCGAATTGAATTTATGTCCTGTAGATTATAGGTATATCAAACTATTAGTCCAAAATTACGGTATAGTTTGATGCTCCCATTTAGCTTGCAGGCGCTAATAATATTTTGGGTTACCGAAGTTTAACAGCTTTCCCTCCGGGAAATCTGACGCACTTTTGGTCGCCCAAGCTTTCACACAATGACAATTTGCAAGTTAGACGCCCAAGCTATTGTTTTAAGTAATTTTACTTACTTCAGTTGTAGCTTATTGTCCTCAATGCCCAAGTCTTGGTATTTAAACTCGACGGCGCTTGGGTGGACGGCAACCATTGTGAGGAATGGGGGTAATATCCCGAATGAGTGTAATTTCCAGTCCTGCTCCTTGAAGTGCCCGGATAGCGGTTTCTCTACCTGCTCCTGGTCCACTGACCATTACCTCAATTTGGCGCATTCCTTGATCAATGGCTCTACGGGCTGCACTTTCAGCAGCGGTTTGCGCTGCAAAGGGAGTTCCCTTTTTTGCTCCCTTAAAACCGCTAGAACCAGCACTAGCCCAAGAGATGACATCTCCATTTTGATCGGTAATGGTGACAATGCTATTGTTGAAAGTAGACTGGATGTAGGCCATCCCACTGGGTACATTCCGTTTCTGCTTTTTGCTCCCGGATTTTTTAGTTGGTTGTCTCGCCATACTTGTTTAGTTGATTTAAGGTAAAACTTGCTCGGATTAGCAAGCGTTGCAAAATTATTTCCCTGGAGCCTTCTTCTTCCCAGCCACTGTCTGCCTTCTGCCTCGACGGGTTCTGGCATTGGTGCGAGTTCTTTGGCCTCTGACAGGTAAGCCCATGCGATGACGACGACCTCTGTAGGTACCAATGTCAACTAAGCGCTTGATGTTCAAAGACTCCAAGCGCCGCAAGTCGCCTTCAACTTGATAGTTGGTTTCTATTTCCCCTCGTAGGGCTGTCACATCGGCATCACTTAAGTCCTTAACGCGGGTGTCTGGGTTCACACCAGTAGCCGCTATAATTTCTTGAGAGCGTGATAAACCAATTCCGTAGATGTAAGTCAGACCGATCTCGACGCGCTTATCGCGTGGAAGGTCTACTCCGGCAATCCGTGCCACAATGAACTCTCCCTATTGTTCTCGCAATTACTGTTGGTTGGAAAAACGTGATTAATCGCGTCTTTTCGTTTTAATGATGATATGCGTGTTACAACTCACTCTGTTGGTAAGAGTGTTATCCTTGACGTTGCTTGTGCTTGGGGTTCACGCAGATCACCATGACGCGACCACGACGTTTGATCACGTTACACTTTTCACAGATTTTCTTGACTGAGGCTCTAACTTTCATGCCTTTTATTTTTTGACTCCAAATATAAAATTATAGCATTTCTAGGGAAATTAATCCAATTAAATGACTAGCAAACAGTCAAAAAAATGGTTTTATGGTAAAATTCTCTACATATACTTACTTCTTTCGTAGTCGATAGGTGATTCTGCCTTTGGTCAAGTCGTAGGGAGTTAACTCCACCTTGACGCGATCGCCGGGCAAAATCTTGATATAATTGCGGCGAATCTTGCCGGAAATGTGAGCTAGCACGTTAAATCCATTGTCCAAGTCAACGCGAAACATCGCATTGGGCAAGGACTCGGTAACCGTGCCTTCCATTTCAATCAAATCTTGCTTAGACAATTTGTTTTTTCCTCAACTCAACAATTTCGTGTTCAGTTGCAGTACTTTATCTGCAAGAGAACACACTTTAAGAAATATATCAACAGTTTATTAATATATCTTAGCTAAAATTGATCTGTTTCTTGGGAGGGGGTATTGGCCAAACAGAGGATTGGGGAAAGAATTACTGTAGCTCCTTGCCTGCTCCTTCATCCCCCTCATCCTTGATTACCTTTTGCAATTCACCAGTGACATCTTCTTGGGACTGATTGCCATTGACTGTTAGGAGTTTTTTGCGATCGCCGTAATAATCAATTAAAGGTGCAGTTTCAGCGCGGTACACTTCTAAACGACGACGAATCACCTCTTCGGTATCATCTTTTCGTCCTCTACCTAGCAAACGTGCGATCACAACTTCATCTGGTGCATCTAGATTGACTACCCTTTCGCCACTCTGATGTATTTCTTGCAGTAACTTCTCCAGAAAACCTGCTTGGGTCACTTTGCGGGGAAAACCATCAAGAATCCAACCATTTTTGGCATCTGGTTGACTAAGGCGCTCCTGTACCAAGTCCTGCACTAGCTGGTCGGGTACTAACTCGCCGCTATCAACATAACTTTGAGCCTTGATTCCTAAAGGAGTTTGCTCTTTCATAGCTTGTCTTAATATTTCACCAGTAGAAATATGGGGAATATTCAAGTGTTCAGCCAAGGTTTGAGCTTGTGTTCCTTTACCCGCTCCAGGTGGCCCCAAGAAGATTAGTCGCGTCACTATTATTTCACCATTCCTTCATAGCGCTGAGAGATTACATAAGTTTGGACTTGTTTGGCTGTCTCAATTGCCACACCAACTAAAATTAACAATGAGGTTGCACCGATTCCCCGGAAAGTTTTCACATTCAAAGCGCTCTCCACAGCTGTGGGGATAATAGCAACAAAGCCCAAAAAGATCGCACCCAAAAAAGTTAGTCGGTTGGAAACGCGTTCGATATACTCGCTAGTTGCCTTGCCGGGACGAATTCCAGGAATACTAGAACCCATTTTCTTCAAGTTCTGCGCCACATCTACCGGGTTGAGAATCAACGAAGAATAGAAGTAGCTGAAGAAAACAATGGAAATCATGTAGACCAAGGCATAGACCCAAGAGCTAGAACCGCTTGGACTTAAATAAGTGTTAACTATATTCGCCAAATCGGCATTTTTAGTAAAATTGGCGATTAGCAGTGGCAAACTGAGGATGGCAGCAGCAAAAATAATTGGCATCACGCCGCCTTGATTTAGCCGCAGGGGCAGATAACTACGCTGCTCTGCCAAAACTCGCCGACCTACTTGGCGACGAGCCGAAATAATTGGGATGCGGCGCATTCCTTCTTGGACAATCACAATCCCAACAATTGTTGCTAGGAAAACTAAGATCAGGACGATCACCCGACCCACTGCTTCCCGACCACCGACTTGCACCAAGTCGATAGTATCGCCTAAAGCTTTTGGTAATGACGCGACAATGTTGACAAAAATCAGTAATGATGCTCCATTACCAATGCCCCTTTCTGTAATCAGTTCTGATGCCCACATGACGAACATTGAACCAGCAGTCAGAGCGATCGCAGTTTCAGCTACAAAAATTGGCCCTGGCTTTAAAGCGAATTGCTGGAGGAATAATGCCGAAAAAGCTGTACTTTGTAGAATTGCCCAAACTACAGTGACATAGCGGGTAATTTGCGATATTTTGCGCCGACCTGCTTCGCCTTCATTTTTCTGTAAATTTTCTAAAGATGGAATTGCTGCGGTGAGCAATTGGATGATAATAGACGCATTAATGAAGGGCAAAATCCCTAAAGCAAAGACTCCCAAAGTCGAGAGTCCTCGCCCGGAAAATATATCCAATAAGCCAAATATGGAATTATTGCCCGAAATGGCTTCGGCAAATCTAGGTCTATCAATCCCTGGTACGGGCAAGAAGATGCCCAGGCGAACCAAAATTAAAATACCGACGGTGACAAGCAGCCTACCTCTGAGGCCAGCTGCTTGCGCCATCTGCATAAAAGTTTCTTGAGCCGTTGGGGCTTTATCTCGACTGATCATAGAGTGCTACCTTTATAGTGAACCAGGCGCTGACAGCGAGTTGGCTTCCATTTAAGTGCGCTGTTCCGGCTCACTCATAAGACTTCACAACTACCACCAGCTGCCTCAATTTTGCTACGAGCTGAACCTGTGAAAGCTGCCGCTTGTACCTTGAGCGGAATGCTCAATTCTCCGTTACCTAAAATTTTCAATGGCCCCTTGACAGCAGTCAGGATACCTGCGGCTTTCAAGGAGGTCAAAGTTACTTCCGTATTAGCAGGAAGGGAGGCTAGCTTCTCTACATTAATCGTAGTGTAAATCTTCTGATTAACAATCGGAAAGCCCTTCAGCTTAGGTAAACGGCGGTACAATGGCTGTTGACCACCTTCAAAACCTGGTCGAGTACCGCTACCAGAGCGAGACTTTTGACCTCGCATACCTAGACCTGCACTGGCACCTTGACCGGCAGAAATACCTCTGGCTACACGCTTCTTGCGTTTCTTTGAGCCTTTTTGCGGCTTAACATCGTTGAGTCTCATGATGTAATTAGTTCTTGTTTACACAAAAGCTCTATAAGTGCGACTCTACTAAATGTAGAGACTTTCAATAGGAATACCGCGATCTTCCGCAACTTCAGCAAGAGTCCGCAGTGTAGATAAGGCATTGACTGCGGCTCTAGCATTATTGAGCGGATTGTTAGAGCCAAGTTGCTTGGCTAAGACGTTACGAACTCCTGCCAATTCCAGCACAGTCCGCACAGCACCACCAGCAATTACCCCAGTACCAGGTGAGGCTGGGCGCATCATCACCTTGGCACCGCCACCGACACCATCAATGGGATGGGGGATGGAGTTAGATTTGGTGATTGGGATATCAATGAGGTGTTTTTTACCGTCGGCTACGCCTTTTTTGACGGCACCAATTACATCTGAGGCTTTGCCTACTCCAACACCAACTTGACCGCGTTCGTTACCGACGACAACGATCGCTCGGAAGCTAAGTTTTTTACCACCTTTGACGACCTTGCTCACGCGTCGAATTTGAATAACCCGCTCTTGCCAAGTGGTTTCTTCTTTTTTGGCACGCTTTGTTCTACTTTTACGCTCTGTTGCCATAATTTAGTGCTCTGGTGAACGTCATTTGTCAGTTGTCATTTGTCCTTTGTCATTTGTCCTTTGTCCTTTGTCATTTATCCAATGACTAATGACCAATAACTAATGACCAATGACTTTAGAAATCTAAACCAGCTTCCCGTGCTGCATCAGCTAATGCTTTGACACGACCATGATATAAGTTACCACCGCGATCAAAGACTACTTTGGTGATGCCTTTTTCTAGCGATCGCACTGCGATCAACTTACCAACTTGCACCGATGCGTCGCGGTTTGCACATGACACTAAACTAGATTTCAACTCTGGTTCTACAGTCGATGCGGCCACTATGGTTTGATGTTGAGTATCATCAATTATCTGGGCATAAATATGCTCATTAGAACGAAATACCGCTAAACGCGGACGTTCTGGAGAGCCAATAACTTTGCCACGAACACGTCGATGACGACGGTTTTTTGATTCTCTACGAGTAAGTTTCATTTCTACTTCTTACCACCCTTACCAGTCTTACCAGCTTTCCGTCTGACCACTTCACCGGCATAGCGAATGCCTTTACCTTTGTAAGGTTCTGGTGGACGAACAGCGCGAATTTTTGCAGCTGTGTTACCTACGATTTCTTTGTCATAGCCACTGACAATAACGTTAGTGGTACCTTCTACAGCAAACTGAATTCCTTCTGGTGGTTCAATTTGTACCTGATGGCTGTAACCCATATTTAAAACTAGGTTACGCCCTTGAAGTTGTGCCCGGTAACCAACACCTTGAATTTCCAAACGGCGCTGAAAACCTTGGGAGACTCCCTCGACCATGTTGGCAACTAAAGTGCGGCTCAAGCCATGTAGCTGCTTTGAGGTACGAGTTTCATCCCGACGATTTACCTGTAATATTTCTCCCTCTTGGGAGACTGAGACATTAGCTGTGAGAGTGCGAGAAAGTTCTCCTTTCGGGCCTTTCACCACAATATTTGTACCATCGATCGCCACTTGAACTTTGGCGGGAATAGTAATTGGACGTTTACCAATACGAGACATGACTTTTGTCCTTTATCCTGTTATGAGTTATGAGTTATGAGTTATGAGTTTTTCTAACTAACTTTTCACTCCTCACTCTTAACTCCTCACTTCTGGTGACTACCAAACGTAACAAAGCACTTCGCCACCCAAGTTCTGACGTCGCGCTTCACGGTCAGTCATAATCCCACTGGATGTAGAAATAATGGCAATGCCAATACCGCCTAGTACCCTTGGTAATTCTTTTCTATTGGAGTAAACACGCAAGCCTGGTTTACTCACTCGCTTTAAGGCGGTGATTAGAGGCTGACGATTCTTACCTTTGTACTTCAGGGAAATCACTAGGTTGTGCTTTACCCCTTCTTCTGCTTCTTCGATTTCAGCAATAAAGCCTTCCTCCCGTAGCACTTTGGCAATGCTGCGGGTCATTTTTGTAGCTGGCACTTGTGTTGTTTGATGCCGCGCCAGGTTGGCATTGCGGATGCGCGTCAGCATATCTGCAATTGTGTCGTTAGCCGCCATCGTTCCCTCTATAGATGAACTTACTAATCGCGAAAGGGCATTCCTAATTCTTTAAGTAAGGCGCGACCCTCTTCGTCGTTTTTTGCTGTGGTGATGATGGAAATATCCATCCCACGCACTTGATCAACGCTGTCGTATTCGACTTCTGGAAAAATTAGCTGTTCTCTCACACCCAGAGTATAGTTACCCCGTCCGTCAAAGCTTTTAGGGCTAACGCCGCGAAAATCTCGAATTCTGGGCAGTGATAGGCTAACGAGTCGGTCGAAAAAGGCATACATCCGTTCGGCTCTGAGGGTAACCATGATCCCCACAGGCATCCCTTGACGAATTTTAAAGCCAGCGATCGCCTTTTTCGCCCGTGTCACCACTGGTTTTTGACCCGTGACCACGGCAATCTCGTTGATGGATGCTTCCAGCGACTTCGCATTTTGAGCTGCTTCACCCAAACCTCGGTTAATAGTAACCTTTACTAACTTCGGTACTTGATGAACGTTGGTATATTGAAACTGATTGATCAGTTTGGGGACGATTGTCTCTTGATATAAGCTTTTGAGTCTTGTTGCCGCCATAGTTTTTTGTCCTGATATCCCTGGGCTTGGTCAGGGAACAAAGTTATGAGTTATGGTTATGAGTTATGAGTTATGAGTTATGAGTTAAATTCCTAACTCTTAATTCCTAACTTCTAACTATTTATCCAGAATCTCGCCAGTTTTCTTAAGTTTCCTGACTTTTTTGCCTTCTGAGGTAAAGGTATAACAAACACGACTAGCAACGTTTTGCTTGGTTGAATAAAGCATCACGTTGGAGCTATGAATTGGGAATTCTTGGGTGACAATCCGCCCTGATTCCCCTTCTTGCTGGGGTTTGACGTGCTTGGTTTTAATATTGACACCTTTGACAATAACTTTACTCAGTTGGGGAAGTGCCTGGATAATTTCACCAACTTTTCCTTTGTCTTTGCCAGCAATCACTTGTACGGTGTCACCAGTTTTGACATGCATTTTGTGGAATACTTTGGGCGTACCCTGTTTGGTTGCCATTAAAGCACCTCCGGAGCCAGAGAAACGATTTTGGTAAAGTTTTTATCACGCAGTTCTCGTGCAACTGGGCCAAAAACCCGTGTGCCTCTAGGATTACCGTCTTTGTTGATGATCACAGCAGCGTTATCATCAAAGCGAATGCTCATGCCGCTGTCACGACTTACAGCTTTACGAGTGCGAACAATTACTGCTTCCACGACATCAGACTTTTTGACAGCCATGTTAGGTGTAGCATCTTTGACAACGGCAATAATCTTATCGCCGATAAAACCATAACGGCGGTTGCCTCCACCTAAGATGCGGATGCACATTAGTTTACGGGCACCGCTATTATCTGCGACATTTAGGTAAGTCTGGGGTTGAATCACAATTATTCTCCCTTGTGATGTTGTTAGAAACTAACAACGATGAGGTTTAAGTAGGTTTAACGTTCAGGACTTCTGTGATTTTCCAGCGCTTAGTTTTGCTCAGGGGTCTAGTTTCCTGAATGCGAACGCGATCGCCTACTTTACACTTATTTTCTTCGTCGTGAACTTTATATCTTTGGGTGTTAACCACAATTTTGCCGTACTTAGGGTGAGGAGCGCGGTTTTCTATGGCAACTACCACAGTTTTTTGCATTTTATCGCTCACTACCAAGCCAACTCGTTCTTTAACTGCCATAATCTCCTACTTTTTTTCTTTAGCCAATTGACTTGCTGCCCGTTTGCGTTCTGTCTCTAATGTCAGCAATTGGGCTAGGCGATGTCGCATTTGTCTGAATTGGTGCGGCTTTTCTAATTGTCTTGTAGCTTTTTGCAAGCGCAACTGAAATAGTTGTCTTTTGATCGCGACAATTTCATCAGATAGCTTCTCGTCACTTAATTCTCTAGCTTCTGAAATCTTGGAAAGAGGCATAAGCTACTCCTGCTCCTGAGGTTGAGAGCGCACAATAAACTTGGTTTTTATAGGCAGTTTAAATGAAGCCAAACGCATAGCTTCACGGGCGATTTCTTCAGAAACCCCACCGATTTCAAACAAAATTCGTCCTGGCTTGACTACTGCTACCCAAAACTCTGGCGAACCTTTACCTGAACCCATCCGGGTTTCAGCAGGACGCATGGTTACAGGTTTATCAGGGAAAATCCGAATCCAGATTTGTCCACCCCGACGAATATAACGAGTCATTGCCCGACGAGAAGCCTCGATTTGCCGGGAGGTAATCCAAGCAGGTTCTTGTGCTTGGAGTGCAAAATCACCGAAGTTGAGGGTACTACCACGGCTGGCTAGTCCCTCCATCCGTCCGCGCTGTTGTTTGCGGAATTTAGTTCTTCTAGGGCTTAACATGATTGGCTACTGGGTACTAGGTACTGGGAATTAGGGATTGGGGATTAGGGATTGGGGATTGAGAATTCTTACCCAGTCCCCAGTTCCCAGTCCCCAGTCCCCATTTACCCTTCATTTGAGCGGTCTTCAAATTGTTGGCGACGACGTTGTTGTTGACGGCGACGGGGTTCACGTTCGCGATCGCCACGATCGCGGGGATCGCGGGTTGCGGGTGGCAGTGGAATTTCTTCCTGTCCAGGAATAATTTCTCCCTTAAATACCCATACTTTGATACCCAAAATGCCGTAAACAGTTTTTGCCGTGCAATAAGAGTAGTCAATGTCAGCCCGTAAGGTATGTAAAGGTACTCTACCTTCACGAGTCCACTCTGTCCGGGCAATTTCTGCACCGTTGAGCCGGCCGCTGACTTGGATTTTAATACCTTGGACACCAGCCCTTTGAGCACGCTGAATCGATTGCCGCACTACCCGCCGAAAGGAAACCCGGCGTTCCAATTGTTGAGCAATGTATTCGGCAATTAGGTAGGCATCAGCATCAACTCGTTGAACTTCAACTACGTTAATGCGAATTTGGCGATTACTACCCAAAAGTCCTTGGAGTCCGGTACGCAAGGATTCAATGCCTTGCCCACCACGGCCTACTACTACGCCGGGTCTAGCTGTACGTACTTCTAAGTCGATTTGGTCAGCTTTGCGCTCAATCCGCACTTCGGAAATACCGGCGTTGTTTTGAGCAAGTCTACCCAGCTTTTGTTCTATATACTGACGGAGTTTGTAGTCTTCTTGTAAAAGTTCTGGATAGCGATCAGGAACAGCAAACCAACGGGATTGATGCTCATGTGTAATACCCAGGCGAAAACCAACTGGATGAATCTTCTGTCCCACGAATGCTTCCTCTAAGATTTCTTACTTTACGTAATTTATTCGTGTAAGCGTGCTTATTTTTCTGGGGCGGCTCCAACCGCTACAGTAATATGACACGTCGGCTTGCGAATTTGGTAAGCTCGACCTTGCGCTCTTGGTTGGAACCGCTTCAGTGATGGTCCTTGATCGGCATAAGCCTGAGTAATCACTAGTTGAGTCCGATCTAACCCAGCGTTGTGTTCGGCATTGGCAGCAGCGCTTCTGAGAACCTTCAATATGGGTTCAGTGGCGCGATAAGGCATGAATTCTAGGATGATTAACGCTTCGCGGTATGATCGCCCCCGGATTTGATCGAGTACCCGACGCACTTTGTAGGCCGAGATGCGGATAAAACGAGCGATCGCTTTTATTTCAGTAGTATTAGTAGCCATAATTTTCTCCAATTTTGTCATTTGTCGTTTGTGAGCCAGTGCGGTCTTGGGGGTTTCCCCCATGAGTAACTGGCGAACCCAAAGGGTCATTTGTCATTTGTCTTTCAGATCATGACTAATGACTCATGACTAATGACTACCTACCTGCTTTTTTATCGCTTTTTCCATGACCTCTGTAGGTGCGTGTCGGGGCAAATTCACCCAACTTATGTCCTACCATCTGTTCATTTACAAAAACTGGAACGTGTTGGCGTCCGTTGTGAACAGCTATGGTATGACCTACCATTAAAGGCAAAATTGTCGAAGCTCTTGACCAAGTTTTAATAACTTCTTTTCTGTTGTTGTCGTTGAGCTTTTCAATTTTCTTTAGGAGATGATCCGCAACGAAAGGACCTTTTTTTAGAGAACGACCCATAGTTCAATTTTGGATTTAGGATTTAGAATTTAGGAGTGAGGAGTTAGAAGTGAGAAATTAGGAGTTAGATTTTACTTTTAACTTATAAACTCTTAACTCCTAACTCTTTAAGACTCACGACCACCGCGACCGCGTTTGGAAGACTTACGGCGACGACGCACAATCAATTTGCTGCTAAGTTTCTTGCGATTACGTGTCTTTGCGCCCAATGTGGGTTTACCCCAAGGTGTAACAGGCCCCGATCTACCGATAGGTGCCCTACCCTCACCACCACCATGTGGGTGATCCACTGGGTTCATGACGCTACCTCTAACCTTAGGACGGCGACCTTTCCAGCGATTTCGCCCTGCTTTACCTGCACTCAGGTTTCTCGCATCGGTGTTGCCTACTTGCCCAATGGTCGCGTAGCATTCGCGCCGAATCAAGCGGACTTCTCCTGAAGGCAACTTGAGAGTTACATAATTACCTTCTTTTGCCACAACTTGAGCGCTAGCACCAGCAGCACGCACAATTTGACCACCTTTGCCAGGAGTCAATTCTACGTTGTGAACACCAGTACCCAAGGGAATTTTCGAGAGAGGTAAAGCATTACCATCTTCAAAGGGAGCTTCTGGTCCAGAAATAATTATTGTTCCAACTTTCAACCCGTTGGGATGGAGGATGTACCGTTTTTCGCCATCTTGGTAATACAAAAGGGCAATTCGGGCATTGCGGTTAGGATCGTATTCAATTGCTGCGACTTTGGCAGGAATATTATGTTTATCCCTTTTAAAATCGATGATCCGGTAAAGTTGTTTGTGTCCACCACCCCGGCGACGACTGGTAATCCGCCCGGTATTATTCCGACCTTTGGCGCGATGCTTCGAGGTAGTTAAAGATTTTTCTGGCTCGGTTTTTGTGATCTCCGCAAAGTCAGAAACTGTAACTTGGCGAGTGCTGGGGGTATAAGGGCGATAAGAACGAGTACCCATATTTTTAAGTGCTGAGTGCTGTTAGCTATAGCGGGGCGTTTAGCCCGTACTGAGTGCTGAGTTTTGAGTTTTGAGTTCAGTAACTCTTAACTCCTAACTGACAACTTTTTTAGACTTCTGGGAATAGAACTTGTCTAATCTTGTCTTCATCCCCAGGTGCGACGGTAACTATGGCTCGCTTATATTGGGGCTTATAACCAATAAATTTACCAACGCGCCGCTTTTTACGCGGTGGTAGGGTGGTGTTGACTTTTACAACCTTCACCTGAAACAAGTCTTCGATCGCAGCCTTGATTTCTGGCTTAGATGCCTTTGGAATTACTTCAAAGGTGTACTTATTCTGCTCCATCAAGATAGTCGCCTTCTCGGTGACTATTGGGCGACGCACTAAGTCGGCAAGGTCACGGGGGTCAAAGCTAGGCACTGTAGACCTCCTGAATTTTTTCTAGGGCTGATGCCGTAACTACAATTTTGTCAGCGTGCAGTAAATCAAAAACATTTAGCTGGTTGGCTGCAATTAGTTTTAAATTTTCAATGTTGCGGGCTGACAAATAAACGTTATCTGTATCCGCAATTTCAGACAAAATTAACAGTGACTTGCTTTCTGGTACTACTCCCCAACGAGCAAGGGCTGCTACTAATTCTTTAGTCTTTGGGCGAGATAGCTCTGTGCTAAATTCTTCTACTACGATCAAATCCTCTATGCGGCTGACAAATGCTGTCCGCAGTGCTAAACGTCGCTCTTTGCGGTTCAACTTGAGGTTGAAGTCTCTAGGCTTTGGCCCAAAGATTACACCACCACCACGCCACAATGGCGAACGAATAGACCCCGCACGAGCGCGACCAGTACCTTTTTGTCGCCAAGGTTTACGACCACCACCTCTGACTTCTGAACGAGTTTTTGTACTGGCATTTCCTTGACGAGCATTAGTCAATTGCCGTACTAAGGCGCGGTGCACAATATGAGACGCTGTTTCTTCCTTGGCAGTGCGCAACTCGAAGGTCGTCTCGCCGACCTGTTCTCCTTGCCAATTTTTAACTACGCTTTCAACCATCTTTGTTATTTGTCCTTTGTCATTGGTCATTTGTCATTTGTCTTTATGCCATTTGTCTTTAGCCAATGACTACTGACTAATGACGTTTGACTAATGACTTTTGACTATCCCACTATTTTTGCAGGCACAACACTTACTAAAGCGCCCGGTTTACCAGGAATGGCTCCCTTAATTAGCAATAAGTTGCGTTCTGCATCAACTCGCACTATTGTCAGCTTACGAATTGTGATCCGTTTTCCACCTAGACGCCCTGCCATCCGCTTACCTGGATAGACACGACCTGGTGTTGTACCAGCACCAATAGAACCCGGCGCTCTGTGGTTTTTGGAACCGTGGGACATGGGCCCACGACCAAAGTTGTTGCGCTTTTGGTTACCCGCAAACCCGCGACCGATACTTGTACCGACTACATCGACAATTTGGCCCGCACTAAAAATATCTGCTTTAATCTGTTGACCTAAAGCATAATCACCAGAACTATCGGTGTGATATTCATTTAGGTGACGCAAAGCTGGGGCAGATGATTTAGCCAAATGACCCAGTAGTGGTCTGTTCAGTGCCTTTGGTTTGACTTCGCCATAAGCAACTTGAATGGCAAAGTAACCGTCGGTTTGTTTCGTTTTAACTTGTGTAACGGTGCATGGACCTGCTTGAATGACAGTCACAGGAATGGCTACTCCTGCTTCGTCAAATATTTGGGTCATGCCCAGCTTGGTGCCGAGAATACCTACAGACACAGTTACTGGTTCTCCTTTCTACTTGCTGACCTTGAAATTGGACTCTAGAGGACACGCTTTGTACGCATCAATTTAGGCTGGGTTAGCCTGCGAAATTTAGAATGGTTTAGATAAACCGCTCCAAATGCTTTCGGACACAACAAACCGTGTCCGTACTGCTTGGTGAATCTGTTTAGCTTCACTCACTAGATCACCAGAACAGCCACAAGTCCCTTCCCATTCGGAAGGAGTAACTTCTGGAATCAATGCAAGGCGCTACAGCTTTAAGCTGTGTGCAGCAATGCTTTCGTCCAAGCAATTGCTCTGGCACTTTCTGGAGGCAGCGCTGTCGGCGGGGTTTTCCGATTTCTTAGACGCCCTAAGGGCGGCTTCCCGGAGATTGGCTACTGCCTTGTTGCAGTTGGACTTAAGCGGTTTTTACCGCTCAGTATCCATTAACTGAGACTGACGTAATGCCATTAAACCAACATTGCTGCTCAGTTTTACTTCCTTAAACACCTTAAACTATTGTTTAAGATTTTGCCTGTTTTTTCAGAGGCACAGGAGTAAATATACTCTGGAGCTTTGGATTGGCTTTGATTTTTCGTCCATAAGCTCCAATGTTGACCTGAAAGCTTTCTTAGTTTACCAGTCTATGATCAATCTGAGTTAGATTATCCAATTTGGATTGAGTTATTAGCTTTTGATGCTAACACTACCTCAGAATGACAGTAAGAAGGGAGTCTGATTTGCGTTTTTGGTCACAATCTAATAATATAAATTATTTATTTATGTTTGTCCAGTAATTTATAGGGTTATTTTTGGGAAGTGGGGATTATAAATTGGAAGCAGGGGAAGCAGAGGGCAAGGGGAGAATAAAAAAATTACCTCTTTCGCTTCTGCTCCCAGCAAGAACTGCCCCTCTGCCTCTTCCCAATGCCCACTTGCCCTGAGCGACTTGTACTGAGCATCTCGACTTGCGGACATGGAACCGTAGTCGAAGTAAGCCGAAGGGATGCCCAATACCCAAAAAAATGCTTTTAATCTATCGGTTCAGGGTAAATAATAGAGATATCTAAGTGGGATAAGACGAAAATCTATGGCACTAATTACCACTGGCAACGGTTTAATGCGCGATCTGGAAAAATTTGGCGCTCTTGGCGTGTATGTACCTCTGGAAGGAGGTTATGAAGGTCGATATCAGCGCCGACTACGCGCGGCTGGCTATACCACCCTCCACATTACCGCCAGGGGACTGGGCGACGTAGCTGCGTATCTCACAAGAATTCATGGAGTCAGACCTCCTCATCTTGGTAAAAAAAGCACTGGTAGCGGTGCGGCAGTAGGTTATGTGTACTATTTGCCACCAATTATCAGTTATCATCTCGAACAGCTGCCACCAAAGTCTAAGGGGCTGGTCTTGTGGATTATTGAAGGGCATATTCTTTCCAATGAGGAACTTGAGTATTTAACGAATTTGCCTCAGCTTGAACCACGAGTAAGAGTAGTCATTGAGAGAGGTGGCGATCGCGCCTTCCGTTGGACTTCTCTAGAAAAAACTCTGTTAGCTAGTTAGTCCTTTGTCATTAGGAGCCACTGCGTTGCGGTGAATCCAGCGCCTACGGCGGGTTTCCCGCCGTAGGCGACTGGTGTTAGCGTAGCGGTAGCGACTGTGCGTAGCGTCACCCGAAGGGGGGTTCCCCCTCTTAAAGCAAGTGGCGTTCATTAGTCATTTGCTCATGACTAATGACTCAATTCAATCAGCATTTGAATAATGCTGAATCGCAAACCACAAGATGCAAATAACCGCCGTGAAGCCTCGTTAGCAATTGCTGTATCTAGACAAAATTGTTTAACTAATGAAGGCTTTAACGAATTACGAATTATTTTAATCTTGTTGGTGAGCGAATTTATAACCACCCCACAAAGAAAGAGCGATCGCTATCACTAGCAAAATCGGTATGCTGTACCAAGGAAACTGAGACAAGGGTAAATGGGCAGCTGCACGCAGTCCGATGCTGGCGTAGGTGAGTGGTAACAGGTAAACTACGATTTTGAGGGCAGCTGGTAATGTACCAGGGTCAAAGAAAGTTGCCCCTAAGAATGACATGGGGATAATTATAAAGTTGTTGTAGAGTCCAACTGATTCGAGCGATCGCACACTCAAACCCACAATCACGCCTAACCCAGCAAATACTGAACAATTCAGCACTACCAACAATAGAAATAGTGGGTTGAAGAAATTCCAGTTTCCAGTCAACAGCACCGCTACCAAAATCACCGAAGCCGATGTCATCAACCCTCGCACTACTCCCGCCAGCATTTTTCCGATATATAACGCTAAGGGATGTATAGGAGTTAACAACAATTCCTCGAAGGTTTTGGTAAATAGTCTGTCTCCACAAATCGAAAATGTCGTTCCCGCAAAGCTAACCGTCATCGATGATAGCGCCACCATCCCCGGTAATATGAATTCTAAATAGTTGTTATAGTTACCACTAATCCCTGAGCCGGGTTTGATGGAACTACCCAAACCCAAGCCAAAAGCTAAAATATATATCAGTGGGGATATTAAGCCTGATGCAGCAACTGGTACGATTCTGACACGTAAATCTAACCAATCTCCCCAAAAAATAGTCAGACTATCAGCTAGAAGGATTTGAAGTTGCGAAGTTTTGAACTTATTGCTTGAGAGTAACGCTCTTTGAGATGCCACTTGCTTCTAATTATTTATTAAAACTTTCTTAAATTTTAAGTTACATTGTTTGACATATCAATTAGTAGGGGTAACAAAAATATCTAATCCGAAAAATTCGTCTTGGAAATTTATAAGCACAACGCGATGTGCAACTTATTCTTGGAACCCCGCTTCCATTCTTCTCCTTGAAAGGTCGAGAGGCATTGATTCTTGCTCCCCTTCCCTAGTAGGAAAGGGGCTGGGGATTCAGTTTGAAAGAAAGTCCACACGGCGCAAGCACAGGTTTTTGCCGCTCAGACTTTTCGCAAAATTACAAACAAGAAGCTAGATAATTCAAGCATTATCACTGCATCATTTGTACAAATTGAATCAAGACTATCTGATAGATATCAAAAATCTGCTATAATTAATTAATAAAATATAAAAATTAAAAACAGTTTGCTCTGTGATTTGCATGTGAAGCAGTATAAAATTAATAAAAATTCCTGAATCGGCAAATAAATAAAAAGACTCATCAATTCTTCAAGATGGAAACAATAACCAACAAGGTTGAAATTTTGTCCAGATATCTAGATAAGTTCCTATTTTTATGATTTAAGAAAAATACTGGCCAAAAAGCCGCAGACAATTACAGTTAAGAATAGGCATACTGAAAGAGGGAGAAAACTTTAGACCACTCCCTTCCAAATCGACGTGAAGGTGATTAAGCAACAATGAGACGTAAACCTACTGGTAGTTCAACTACTACTTCTTCTAAACCCTCTATTTTCCAATCCCCTATGTTTAACCTCTTCACCATCGCAATTATGGGAGGGGTGTTGATTTTGGGAATTGGGATTGGCATTGCTTTTAGTTCTACAACCACGTTGGCCCCATCAAATGTGGCTTCCCGTGAATTCATTGACACCAAAGCACCAAACCCTGAAATTTGTGTGCAGTACGGAGCCAGCGCGATGGTGATGGACGCTAGACTGTTCGTCACTCTCAACCCCTTCAATGTATATGTTGCCCAGCCGAGTATGCGTCCTGGATGCGTAATCCGACAAAATAACTGGGCGCTTTTAGAGAACCGCAAGCTAGTGACATCTGAGCAGGTAAATGAGTGCAAAAATCGCCTGAACACCTTTGGCTTTACAGGTAATTTGGACAGTGATAAACCTGATATTAGGTGTATATATCAGAATGAAGCTGCTCAAAACTTCTTTACGGCTCAACCAGGAGCAGTTGGAACACCTCAAGAAACGGACAGATTCTAGATTTGGGCATTGGGGTTAGGGAAGAAGTGACAGGTGACAGGTAACAGGGAATAATCTGTACCCTATTCCCTTGTTCAATCCCCAGTCCCTAGCGATCGCATCTGCTTTCATCAGATCATGCGTACTCATCACGTATAATGGTCAAACCTAAAGCTTTGTAAGCACTCAGCATATTATTAGATACTGTAGGTGCAGTTACTAAGTAAGTCAGGGCATGAATAGACTCCACTAGATAAGGAGCAGCTGTGTCCAATTTTTCTGCTGTCACTAATCCGACTACCTCAGCCGATCCAGCAATCATGGCTCGTTTGACGTGGGCTTCGTCTAGGTTAGGTACACTAATCCCAACTTCTGGATGCAAACTGCAAACTCCCAACATACACAAATCTGCACGAATCATCCGTAATGTCTCAATTGTGACAGTACCCACGTTCACCAAGGCTTTTTTGTAGAGTTGTCCACCTAACATCACAATCTCTATATGGGGATGTTCTGCTAAAGCAACGGCGATTGGCGGACTATTTGTGATCACTGTTGCGTGCAAATCTAGGGGCAAATGACGGGTTACTTGGAGAGTTGTTGTACCTCCATCTAAAATCACCACCTGTCCTGTGCAAACTAATTTTGCTGCTGTCCGAGCGATCGCTTCCTTTTCTTTTGGCGCTTGCTTTTGGCGATCGGCATAACTAGCGGTGGCTGGAGATTTAAGGAGCGCTCCCCCATGAACGCGTTGCAATAGTCCAGTTTCTGCCAGTTCTCGCAAGTCCCGGCGAATCGTATCCTCAGAAACTTTGAGAACAGCACTAAGTTCTGTCGAAAGTACCTTTTTATCACGACGCAGAATTTCTAAGATAAATTGTCGTCGTTCAGCAGTTAGCATAATTAATTTTCCTGAAATTGCGTTTTTGAACTTGAAATTGCACGTTTGTGAGTTTATACTTATTGATAAGCAAGTCTTTGTACGGTAATCCGTAACTTCAATTGAATTCAAGCACATTCATGCACAATTGAATGTATTGATTTTGGCATTTGATGATATCACACGGTTCCACAATGGTTCTGAGTGGTTGGCTTGAGCTTGGATAATTGTTGCCCATCGGGGTTTTAACAATTTTTTTTGTAGTGCGATCGCGCGTTCCGTCTGTGCAAATTGTTTTTTATTCAATCAAAAAACCATGACTATTATGAATACCCAATTTCCAATCGATCTCGGTGCTTACAAACCTTTAGCGCTCAATCCCGCAAATTCCAGCCTCACCGCCGAACAGCGAGAGACTCTCAAAGCGAATATTCAACTTTGCCGAGATGCGATCGTCTTTTTTACAGCGACTGGTGCTGCTAGCGGAGTCGGCGGTCATACTGGTGGGCCATACGATACAGTGCCAGAGGTAATGATTCTCGATGCCTTTTTCCGGGGAGCATCGGAGCAATTTGTACCGATTTTCTTTGATGAGGCAGGACATCGAGTTGCCACCCAATATCTGATGGCAACATTGCATGGTGATTTACCTGCCGAGCAACTTTTACGTTATCGGCAAGCACATTCCAATTTACCGGGACACCCCGAACTAAAACTAACTCCTGGTGTAAAATTTAGTTCTGGACGCTTGGGCCATATTTGGCCTTACATCAATGGTGTGGCAATGGCGAATCCAGGCAAGGTTGTTTTCTGTCTCGGTTCTGATGGATCTCAGCAAGAAGGTAACGATGCCGAAGCTGCTCGCTTGGCTGTTGCTCAACATCTCAACGTCAAGCTGCTCATTGATGATAATGATGTCACGATCGCCGGACATCCTTCTAAATATTTACCTGGTTTTAGTGTCGCCAAAACCTTAGAAGGTCACGGGTTGAAAGTACTTCAGGGAGACGGGGAAGACTTAGACGATTTATACCGTCGCCTGAGCGAAGCTGTGAATACTCCTGGAGCGATCGCTCTGATTAATAAACGCCCGATGTGTCCTGGTATAGAAGGTTTAGAAGGTTCCATTCATGGTCATGATGTAATTCCTGTAGATTTAGCAGTTAAGTATCTAGAATCTCGCGGACAAACTGCGGCGCTCGAATACCTTAAAAGTATTGAGAAACCCAAACAAACATATACGTTTCTGGGTTCCAGTGACAAATGGGGCGCTAACCGTAGTGTGTTTGGTGAAGCCGTGGTGGGTGTCCTCAATCGCATGAGTGAAGCGGAGCGTAAAGAAAAAGTCAAGGTTATTGATAGCGACTTAGAAGGCTCCTGCGGTTTGAAGATAATTCATGAAACATACCCAGAAATATTTATTTCCTCCGGCATTATGGAACGGAGCAACTTCTCTGCTATGGCCGGATTCGGGATGGACAAGGGCAAGCAAGGTATTTTTGCGACCTTCAGCGCCTTCTTAGAAATGTGTATCTCAGAAATCACGATGGCACGGCTGAACTATTCCAATGTTCTGTGTCATTTTTCCCATGCGGGTATAGATGACATGGCAGATAACAGCTGCCACTTTGGTTTGAACAATATGTTTGCCGACAATGGCTTGGATGATGGCTACCCAACACAGTTGTACTTCCCGGCAGATAATAATCAAATGACAGCTTGTGTAGAAGCTGTGTTCTTTGAGCCGGGACTGCGGTTTATTTTCTCCACCCGTTCCAAAGTGCCCAATATTCAGGACAGCAACGGCAATGACTTCTTTGGAAGTGGCTACAAATTTGTTCCTGGTAAAGATGAGGTTATACGAGAAGGGACGCAAGGCTACATTATCAGTTTTGGCGATGCTCTCTATCGTGCCGTTGATGCTGTAGAGCGTCTGAAGCAAGAAGGGTTAGACGTTGGTTTGATTAGCAAAACAACTTTAAACACTATTGATGAAGAAATAATTACCAAAGTTGGTAATGCTCCTTTTGTGCTTGTAGTAGAACCCTTCAACCGTCGCACTGGCTTAGGTAGTCGTTTTGGCTCTTGGCTACTAGAGCGGGGGTTCACTCCCAAATATGCCCATCTTGGAACTTATAAAGAAGGTTGCGGCGGTTTGTGGGAACAGTACCCATATCAAGGTATCGATCCAGTCGGCATTATCAACAAGGTAAAGGAGTTAGTTGGAAAAAGGTAATTCATTTATTAGGCTATAGCGCATAGCAAATGGGGCATTGGTTCGATTTCCCATGCCCCATGCCCTTCAGGAGTGCTGAGTACGAGCGATCTGATTTTGAAGATGCGAGCGCTGGGGACTGAGGAATAGCGAGACAAGGAGGACAAGGGAGACAAGGGGGAATTATTGAATCAATCTTTCCCTTCTGGACTTTAGACTAAAGTCCAGTAAAGAAAAACACCCCCCTTTACAAGAGGTAACAAGGGTGTTTGGGGGTAGATAATGGGGAATTGGGGGATAGGAGGCGTGGGAGGGGATTAGCGTTTAGCTTGGCGCTTATCTAGTCGTTTTTGCTTGAGTTTCTCGTATTCTGGATGCGATTGGCATAATTTCATTTTTCTTTCTGCTGTTTTGTTATCATCAAACACATTTCCTCTTGTGTAGTGATAATTGCATTCATCTCCTCTTGTATAGAGATATATTTACATATATTTCCTTTTGTATAGAGATAACTGCATTCATCCCCTTGCTT
>NZ_CAXTNP010000038.1:0-36487 GCF_964245575.1 uncultured Nostoc sp.
GTTAGGAGTTAGGAGTTAGGAGTTAGGAGTTAGGAGTTAGGAGTTAGGAGTTAGGAGTTTGGGATTTGGGGTTTGAAGTTTGATTTTTAACTCCTCACTTTTCACTCCTCACTCCTAACTTCCTACAGCAGTCAATACACAGAGAAATAAGGCTTCAGTCCACTCAACAACTGCGCCATAGGTATCTCCTGTGTGTCCGCCTAATTTGTGGTTGAACCACGCACCAGTTAAAGTGGCGATCGCACTTCCAGCAATTATCATTGCCAGTGCGAGAAATAGCTGCTGTTTATCTATCAACCAAACTAAACCACTCAAACCAAACAGCAACAACAATCCCGGTAACAAATCTTTGTAAGAACGAATGGCTTGTTTGTGAAATGCACCTTTACCAGTTGGTTTCAGGTAAGGATATCGCGCGATCGCCACCTGTTGTCCCCAACGTCCCCAGCCACAAGCAGCCATCAGCAACAACCAACGGTTTTCTGGCATATCCGTCAAAGCTGCTATTTTTAGTATCATCAAGGCGATCGCTGCCATTGCCCCAAATGCACCTGTAGCACTATCTGTCATCACCTCCAGCCGCCGATCTGGGTCGCCCACTGCCAAACCATCGGCAGTATCCATTGCCCCATCTAAGTGCAGTCCTCCAGTTATGGCAATCCAAACGCTGACTACTAAAGCACTACGAGTTAACACTGGCATACCCAGATAATCCATCCCCGTATCCAGTAATCCTAAAATTCCCCCAATTATTAACCCTACAACCGAAGCAAGACGTGCCACTCTCCCAAAGTCTAATCCCTCCAAATACGGGACTGGAATAGTTGTATAAAATATAATACTAGCTGCCAGCTTTAACAGCAGCTTTTTCCACCACTGTTGCTGTTTCGTCATCTTAGTAACATTAATATATGGTTAATTGCTAGATAATAGACTTGGGTTAAGTAAAACCAACATGAGCATACTTTAAAACTTTAGATAAGATTTACTTCTATTAGAGATTCTTCTTGAAAATTTTGTTATGCTGTTCTAAGTGGTAAACAAATAATCAAAAGTACTTTTTATACAAAAAACGAATGATTCAGGAAATTAAAATTCCATCAGGGATCAAAATTGGTGTTTTGTATTCGTTAACTAAAAACTTACTCGAAATTATTAGACGATTGCCCCACAAAATTGATATTTTTTTAAATGTAGGAAGTAAACAAGCTATTCAATTATGACAGTTTAGCTATGTTGTCGCTCTCCTTAGCTCAATCGCTATTTTCCTATGAGTCACCATCTACCCGACATCAGGATACCAGCTCCGTGCATTATTAACACGGGCATCATTGTGAATAAGCTCGACATCCGGCGATTGCTGACAGACTTAGGTCGAGTCCACTACATCTACACCCAAGAAGATAAGGTACTGAGCGAGGGTGAAGGCGATGTGATGGAAGTTTTCGCCAATCCGCAAAGGTCTACTTTAGTGGCTAACCACGCCCTTTATCTGAATGTTTGTAGTTTTGATTACTTGGAACTCAAACAGTCGTCGCAACAAGAAACCTATTTTGATTTGATTCAAGAAGGAGTGTGTCTGCGGTTGATTCCCCGCTCAACGCCCATACAAGAGCGACGAGAGCGAAACTTCAATGTCAGCGCCATAGAAGCGATGATGGAGCAAGTCCTCTCAGCTAGGTGGGATGCAGAAATTGACGATGACTGTTCTGATTCTTTTTAATAACAATTAGTACAGCATATACTCGTAAAGTTGGTAACGAGGTTAGTAGTGAACGCTTAAGTGTTCCCGAAAACTTAATTGCCAGTTTTTATGTTTGTCCATAATTTAGCCAAATAATAGACCTCTTGCCCTAATACCATTTGGTTTTATGGCTGCTAGTTGTGGATTTCTGAAACTCTTTACCAATTAGCGTTTCACAATCCAAAATCTAAAATCTAAAATCCAAAATGGTATGAGTGCGAATTTTTCCTTTGAATGTCTTGCTTGCTGTAGCCAAACCAAAGCTAGAGCAGGAGTGTTTTTCACTCCTCACGGTGTTGTAGAAACCCCCAGATTTATGCCAGTGGGAACGCTGGCGAATGTCAAAACTATCACCCCATCTCAGTTGCGAGATACTGGGGCGCAAATGATCTTATCTAATACTTATCATCTTCACTTACAACCAGGAGAAGCGATCGTGGCTGGGGGTGGTGGATTGCATAAATTTATGGGTTGGAATGGCCCAATGCTCACAGATTCGGGCGGGTTTCAAGTCTTCAGCTTAAGCGAGATGCGGAAAATTACTGAAGAAGGTGTAACTTTCCGCTCACCCCATGATGGACGAATTATTAACTTGACCCCTGAGCTATCCATTGAGATTCAAAATACTTTGGGGGCCGATGTGATTATGGCCTTTGATGAGTGTCCGCCTTACCCAGCGACTCGCCAAGAGGTTGAAACGGCAACTGAGCGCACTTATCGCTGGTTAGAACGCTGCATAACGGCTCATCAACGCAGTGAGCAGGCGTTGTTTGGGATTGTGCAAGGGGGCGTGTATTTAGATTTGCGTTGCCGTGCGGCTGAAGCTTTGGCTAAGTTGGATTTGCCCGGATATGCCATTGGTGGCGTGAGTGTGGGAGAACCGCCAGAATTGATGGCTGAGATTGTGAAAGTGACAGCACCGCTTCTACCGCCTGAAAAGCCGCGTTATTTGATGGGTGTCGGTACTTATCGGGAAATGGCGATCGCGATCGCATCTGGTATAGATTTATTTGATTGCGTAATTCCCACCCGTTGGGCGAGACATGGTACAGCGATCGTTCAGGGCGGACGCTGGAATTTAAAAAATGCTAAGTTTCGTGAAGATTTTACGCCATTAGATGAAACTTGTCCTTGCTACACCTGCCAAACTTTTAGCCGGGCTTACGTATCTCATTTAGTGCGATCGCAGGAAATTTTAGCTTATACCTTGTTGAGCATTCACAACATTACCGAACTAATTCGCTTTACGCAGCAGATTAGAGAAGCAATATTAAGCGATCGCTTCACCACAGAATTTGGTCACTGGCTCAACTCATCTGAATCAGCACCAAATGAAGAGGAAATTACAAATGACAAATAACTATTGACCAATGAGCAAGACCCAAACCATGTTAAGATACTTCTCAATTATGAAAGCTGTGTTGGATAGTTGGATTTAAACAAACATGGAAGCAGCACTTTTATTAGCAAAACTGCCTGAAGCATACCAAATCTTTGATCCTTTGGTGGACGTTCTCCCAGTTATCCCCGTATTCTTCTTGTTGCTTGCTTTCGTTTGGCAAGCAGCCGTGGGATTTAGGTAAGTTAATCTATTTTTCAATTTATAGGACAGGTACTATACCTGTTCTATTTTTTTGTGGCGCTATATTTGATAAAGTTAATATTTGTTAATATTTTGTAATAATTGAATATAATAAATAAGATATGAATCAAGCCATGTCAATATGAAGCCTTGAAAGCCAAGCTTAGAGTCAAGGAGGAATCAGTTATGGGTAATATCAAATTCGTTAAAGAGAATAAAGAAGTAGTGGCGGCAGATGGTGCAAATCTCCGGCTCAAAGCCATGCAAAATGACATTGATATATATAAATTCATTGGCAAGATGACCAATTGCGGTGGTAATGGTCAGTGTGGGACTTGCGTTGTGGAGATAGTTGAAGGATTAGAAAATCTTTCCCCCCGCACAGACGTAGAAAACAGCAAATTCAAAAAAAAGCCGGAAAATTACCGCCTTGCCTGTCAAACTTTAGTGAATGGCTCAGTCAGTGTAGTCACCAAGCCTTAAGTTCTCAAATCTGCCACTGCTTCAATTTGTATCCAGTCAGTAGTCAAAATACTTACCAAAATGAAGTTTCCTGATTTTAAATTTTGAATTTTGAATTTTGAATTGGTATAACTGTGTCGTCGATGATGCTATCCTAATCTTGTTGACTGGAAATTTAAGAGAGGCTTTCTTGCCATGCAAGTTAATGACCTGGGGTTCGTAGCGAGCATTTTGTTCGTACTTGTTCCCACTGTGTTTTTACTAATTCTGTACATCCAAACTGCTAGCCGCCAAGGTGGAAAAGATAATTAAGAGTTTGTGTATCAAATAAAGAACCCCTGCACCAGTAGTGTAGGGGTTTTTATTTATCAACCACTAACTCTATTTTGACTTTAAGCGATCGTCCGCGCCAACAATACCGGACAAGTGGCATTGACTCGAACATAGTCAGACAAGGAAGATCCGATAAGCCGGTCTATATCAACAAAACTCTTAGCGATGGATGGACGACGATCTGGAGAACCGAGCAATAATAAGTCTATATTCAACTCATCTGCCAACCGACAAATTTCTTCACCAGGTTTGCCACTGCTGATGTAAGAACGAGATTGGATGCCCTGTCTTCGGGCTTCTGCAACTGCGGCGGCCAAAACTGGATTTTTGTCTGAACTAACTTCAGTGATTTCCGATTTTTTACCGCCTAAATCTGTGGAAACATTTGCAAAAATTAACTCGCCGCCCTGAATATCTCGCAATAAAAACAGTGCCAATTTCAAGCAGTTTTTTGCAGAATCAGAGTTGTCTATTGCTACCATAATGCGCTTAATTCTTTTGACATAAATATCATCTTTTACCAGCAACATTGGGCGAGAAGATAGCTGGAAAACATACTGACTGACTGAGTTTGATAAAATGGATTGCAACCGCTTAAGTCCGCGTGAACCCATAATAATCAAGTCAGCGTCGATTTCATCTGCTACTTGGCAAACTACATCTTTGGGGTCGCCTTCGCGCAAAATTGAAGAAACCTGGCTAGGATCTAAGTTCAAAGTTTGAATAGCATTAGCTAAAATTTTACCGCCATTTTCCCATTTACTTGTCATGGTAGCAGCAGTATTTTGTGCAGGAACAACATGCAAAATTGTCACTTTTGCAGATTGAATTGAAGGAATTTCTCTCAGGGTTTTGAGCATTTCTTCTGCGTGTCCCAATCCTGATACAGCCAGCAAAATTTTTTCTATCATACGTGATTGTTGTTAAGTTTACTTTAGTTATCGCTGTTATTACTTGGCTCAAATTGCATTTTTACTGTCTTGCTCAACAACTTAGTCAGTAACTTGGCACAAATAAACTTTGTTTTTTTAGTATTTAACACTTAAACAAATGACAAAGTACAAAAAGCTCAACAAATGTTTAAGTTCATTTGCACCTATTTACTTAAAGATGATCGACTAGACTTCAATTATTAAGCATAGTCTCAATTTAGTTTGAATAACTTAATAAATTATGATGTTAATTATCATTTTTAATCTATATTCACTTTTTTTATTAAAAGTTAGTTAAGTATTGCAAAGAAATGCCAAAATAACTCTTCAGAAAGATTTATTTACTGTAACCTTTACCAGGCGCTCGCTTCTGGCTTGAATAGTCATTTTCCTTACTCTGTGACTTTTTTAAAGTCTTTTGCAGTTTTAGTAACTCAGATAGAATTGCTATATCCGAACATCAGAGGAATGTGCGATCGCAGTATCTGAATTCGGATGTTCTGATAGTCGAAGTCATATTTCATACTATAAAGACCTCTCCCTGGTTTTATTACGCAAAATCTTTCCCTCTCTGACTCAAAGAGGGAAAGACTTGAACTTTAGTTTAACTCAGGGAGGGTTTATCGAACTTACCTTAACTTAGATGCGCTCCTGCTTGTCCGTTTTGGACTACAAAGGAAGCTAGGGTTTTGACAGAGGCATTCAAATCAATGATGCTTGATACAATGCGATAGTCACTTTGCCAGCGTTCTGGGGTAAGGTTGCAGCGAACGTATCCTCGGAAAGCACCGTCAAAAAACTTAGTATGGGGATTATTAGGTAGAGCAGCTTTAGCTGGAGCGATGAAAGCGGTGGGAAAGTCAGAGGTAATTGAGGTTCCTACGAACTCAGTGCCTACCGTCGGTGAGTTTGGCTTATTAAAATCAAGCTTCAGGTCGTGTACCCAACTAGAATGGATGTCTCCGCTAATCACCACAGGATTAGAAGGTTGGCGCTGGTTTAGAAAATTTAAGAGCCGATTACGTGCAGCCACGTAGCCGTCCCACTGATCTAAATTGAAGACACCTGCACCTGGACTGCTATTAAAATTGTACTGGCCAAGCATGGTCTGTTGAGCAATCACATTCCAGCGCGATCGCGACTGATCTAACCCTTTTCGTAGCCATTGCTCTTGTTCTGAGCCAGTCATGGTAGCATTGGGATCAAAAGCTTGGGGACAGCGAGGCTTAAGCCCATCATCACAAGGTTGGTTAGTACGGTACTGCCTCGTATCTAGGACATTGAACTCAGCTAAATTCCCGAAAGTGAACCGCCGATAAAGTAGCGCGTCTGGGCCGTTGGGCAATGAATTGCGACGCAGAGGCATGTGTTCATAATAAGCCTGATACGCGTTAGCTCGCCGTTTCCTAAAAGCTTCTTGGGTTTGATTATCTTCGGGGATTAAGTTGGCGTAGTTGTTGTCAACTTCATGATCATCCCAAGTGACAATCCAGGGAAAAGCAGCATGGGCAGCTTGGAGATTCGGGTCAGTTTTGTACAGGGCGTGGCGACCTCGGTAGTCGGCAAGAGTGATAATTTCTGGACTATTATGCTGGCGCGGCCCACCAGGTTGTGGCCCGTATTCATAGATGTAGTCACCCAGATGAACTACAAGGTCGAGGTTTTCCTCAGCCAAATGTCGGTAAGCCGTATAGTAGCCATTTTGCCAGTCTTGACAGGAAACAAAAGCAAAATTCAGTTGTTGAGTAGAGCCATAAAATGCTGGTGCTGTGCGAGTCCGTCCAATGGGGCTAACTTCCCTACCCGCTTCAAATTGATACCAGTACCAACGGTCAGGGTCTAGTCCACGGACATCAACGTGGACTGAGTGAGCTAACTCTGGTGTCGCTAGTACTGTTCCTCGCCGCACCACCTGTCTCATGTTTTCATCAAGGGCAACTTGCCACCGCACTGGCACATTTACCAGTGGCATTCCACCTCCAGAGAGGGGATTAGGAGCTAGTCGTGTCCAGATAACAACACCATCCGGCAAAGGATCACCAGATGCAACACCAAGACTGAACGGATAGCTAGAAAACCTTGAGTTAGCCAATACCGGATGCCATTGGCTAGCTATTGTTAACCCCGTTAAGAATCCTGCACCCAGCAAAAAATTCCGCCGTCTGCACCGATTTGCTAGCAGGCGCGTACCATCCATAAGTTCCATATTCACCCCTACCTATATGTAAATACGGTTGGCATTCTCGGAGGGTCAGTTGTGAAAAGCACAAACAGTGGTTTAAATAATTCGTAATACTCGCCTCCGGCGAGAAGCAAGCTACGTAATTCGTAATTCGTAATTGGGTTTTGTATGGGGATTTAGACGCTAAACAAAATATGGCTGCTCCTTATTTAATAGAAACGGCAGATTGTAAATCATCTAATAATTATGAATTATGAATTAGTAATTACTAATTATGTTATTTGACTTGTCTCCTAATAGCTGCTCAACCAAACACAAAAAACTTATCAACCCAGGATCAAGCATAAATTAAGATTATGTTAAGTTTAGACATTGGGAGAATTTTGTGGGGTATTTAGACCCCAACAGAGACAGAACCGCCGCTACTGGCACTTTTGGCAAACCTTCTTCTAATTACGAATTACGTTAGCGCAGCGTAAAGCCTTCTCTTCGAGAGGCAACGCCTTCGGCATGGCTTCTCTACGAGACGCTACGCGAACGCTTAGAGCGACGCAGGAGCGTCATTACGTAGCTTGCTTCTCGCCGGAGGCGAGTATTACGAATTATTTAAAATCTACCATTTCCCTGAACAATGTGCTTAACGGTGGTCAAGGTTTCTAGGCTGATAAATCCCCGACGATGACCTTTTTGGTTAGACATACCAAGAAAGACTGAATCTCCCCGCGAGGGGTTGCGGGAAAAACGCGGGGAAGTATTGATGTAGGTAGAGGCACTGGTAACTCCTAAAGCAAACTGGCGACTTTCCTGATAGGATTCAGTAACGATGGAGTCAGCATGACCACTGCTGTATTCATTAATCCAGGCGATCGCAGCTTCTAAGCTATCCACCATTTTAAAAGCTACTGTCTTAGTTAAATAAGGGTTTCCCCATTCGCCTTCCTTCACCAGCTGCAACTGGGGAAAGGCTTTTACTAGTTCTGCATCCCCTTTTATTTCAAAGCCTTTTTCCATCAAGCTGTTCCACAGAACGGCTAAAGATGATGGCAAGGCTTGCCGATGAATTAGCACCTTTTCAATGGCATTAACTTGGTCTGGTTCGCTCTGATGGCTATTAAGAATCATTAAGCGCACCATTTCTAAACTGGAATTTAGCGACCAGTAGAGATAACAGTTACCCATTGCTGACTTTAAGACTGGGCAAGTTGACTGTCGTACTACCTGCTGTACCAAACTAGAACGTCCGTAGGGAATCACTAGATTCACGTACTGGTCTTGGGTGACTAAATCCCGAACCGAAGCACCATGCTCTGCTGTAATCAGTTCTATACAGCCCGGAGGTAGTCCAACTTGGGCGATCGCACTTTGCAGTACCTCAGCGATGACGGCGTTGGAATGGCTAGCTTCAGTACTGCCTTTGAGAATTATACTATTGCCAGTTTTAATACAAAAACCTGCTGCGATCGCTCCTAAATCTGGAAACGCCTCATAAATAAATCCAATCACTCCCAAGGGCATTAACTGGGTGTAACTTTGGGAATCTTCCAGTTGATAATCAGCAGTTCTAACGCGCCGTAGCGGATCTGATAACTCCCCCAACCGTTGTAATATGTCCACGGTCATCTCTAGCCTTGTGGGAGTCAGCTTCAGCCAGTCTAGTATCAAGTCAGGCACTGCCATTTCCCGACTGGCTTCTAAATCCAAGGTATTGGCTTCTAGAATGTCGTCAAATGAGCGCTCAAGGGCTTGTGCCATTGCCAGTACTGCACGACTGCGGTCTGCTCCCTTTGTGATCCCCAACTTTAGGGAAGCATGATAGGCTCGTTGGGCACTAGTAATCGGTTCGGGGTGGTCATCCAAAACTTCAACAGTCATTGAGTTAACGTCTGTAGGTAAGCCAGACCATTAGTGCTGGCAGAATAGCCAATAGCACCGCCACCATTGCCCAAGCAACAATGCTGGAACTATTTGCCAATCGCAGTGCTAATGGCAGCCATATAATCACTAGCACGAAAATAATGCCAAGTGCTATAGGCAGATAGCTTTCTCCTAAGCGCGGATGGACAACATGCCAACTATTTCCCATCCAACGCCAAGCCCGCTTGTAGGGATAGGTGGTAGAAAGCTGTTCTAGGACATGACCATTATCTTCTACTACAAAGATTTGCTGACAGCGATCGCAACCAAATGCTTCTGTCAGCGTAATCGGAATTAACTGACCCCGGCGACGACAGGGACAGGGATATTCGGTATTGAAGTCTATTTTTTCGGGTTTTTGAGATTGCACAAGCGTTCTAGTAACTTGAGCGTGTTTTACACGAACTGCGAGAATATGATCCCTTGGTAAATGCCTAATAAGGCTTCTCTTTTTATGAAAATCAACAGGCGATTCAAATATCGCCATCATTGCAAACAGTAGATGCAGCAGACTCTAAATATCCTAATTGCCATATCTGTACAAGGTTCTCTGTTTGTAATCTTTCCCATAGCTGGCAATCTTATGTAAAAATTTCCTTCTTTTCATTTGTCGCTTTCATGGTAATGTAGTTGCGTTGTTGAGCATTTACTGTGATGACACACAAAGATTGTAGCCAAGCTAATGTATATCTACACCAGTCTAAAGCTGGGTTTTATATTTCTTAGCAAGTGGGTGCTTCTTTATTGTGGGCGATATTTAAATTGAGACAGTACTACCGCAAGGCGGGAGTTAAAAGTCACGCATTCAAAAGTTTTGTATATCAAGGCTTTTGCAAGTTTTAAAATGCTAGCTTGATTTACACTACGCTGTACTAGATGATTTGTTTGCTCGATTTCATCTACATTGGGAGCGATTTACAAGAGTGTAGTGCGAATCGCCGAAGACTTCAATGCACCCTAAAAACACTAAACCTCTTGGAGTTAAAAACTGCAAGAGGTTTAGTTGGAAGCGGGTAACGCGATTCGAACGCGCGACATTCACCTTGGCAAGGTGACGCTCTACCACTGAGCTATACCCGCAATCAATCATCATATATTAATATCTCAAATTTATTCCTAATTGTCAACCCCTTAATTTAGTCATTGGTCATTAGTCATTAGTCATTAGTCATTGGTGAATAACAAAGGACAAATGACTAATGACTCATTTAGCCCAGTTCTTCTGACTCCGCAGTTAAATTGCCGATGCTGGCACTTTGAAAAGAGGCTGGCAAAGACTGGCTATTACGAGAATATGGCTCTGCCAGGTTAGAATGCAGTTGCCGCATGAGGCTTGCCATTTCTAGGGCATTCAGGGCATAATCCCAACCATGATTACCTTTGATGCCTGCCCGTTCTAAGGCTTGCTGCATAGTATCTACTGTCAAAATGCCAAAAATTACTGGCACTCCAGTTTGAAAGCTGGCGGCGGCGATGCCTTTAGAAACTTCGGCGGATACATAATCAAAATGGGGTGTTTGCCCTCGAATGACTGCACCTAGACAAATTACAGCATCATAACGATGGGAAAGTGCTAGTTGGCGAGCTACTAAAGGTACTTCAAAACTTCCTGGAACCCAAACATAGTCCACCTGATTACCTTGGGGGTCAGGATCTACACCGTGGCGTTTCAAGCAATCTTGACATCCCTCTAGCAGCTTTCCGGTAACTAGATCATTGAATCGACCAATCACCACTGCAAACCGCAAAGGCTCCGTTTGGGTAAAAATTCCCTCGAAAACTGCCATGACTGCCTCTTAATCAACTATACTTCTGGCCAATATACATTTCTTATTAAAATGTAGAGGAGCAGGAAAGCACGGTCAGAAAAAAGGAAATCGGAAAAAATTTCTCCTTTTTTCCTTTGGTATTTGACCTTGGCTTTTCTGCCCCTCTAGTTCTTATATTATGTGCCTGCGCCAGAGTGAAGCCGTCGCTTACACGACAAAAAAGTTTAACAAACCAACTAAAAATACCAAACCAATCCAGACGGCAGAACCAACCCAGAGCAGTTTTTTAGATTCAACCCAATTTTGGGGAGTGGCGTAAACAACGGGGACGCCAACAACCAGGACAAAAGACAATACGACTAAGCCGATCAAGGCAAATTGGAATATTATGGTCATTTTTGCTTCTCCCAATACAGCGAAATACTAAGGATAGAATATCCTAAAGGGCGACACTGACACTTTCTTATTATTTTTAAGCTAGCAGAAATTGCAACATTTTAGTCATTTGTCCTTTGTCTAAGTACCAATGACTAATGACTCTTAACTATGGATTTAATTCTTTGCCACACAACAGCAGATTTTGACGCACTAGGAGCAGCAGTAGGATTAACGCGCCTACTACCGGGAAGTAAGATTGTGCTGACTGGCGGTTCTCACCCTACTGTACGGGATTTTTTAGCATTGCATCGGGATGAATATCCGCTAATTGAACGCCGTTCGGTGAATCCAGAAAAAATTCGTTCTCTGACTGTGGTGGATACGCAACAGCGCGATCGCTTGGGTAAAGCTGCCCAGTGGTTAGATTTACCCCATGTAGGAGAGATTATAATTTATGACCATCACTTAGGACAAGAATCAGATATTCCGGCTACCGAATCATATATTTCCTCAGTAGGAGCAACCACAACTTTAATAGTTGAACAATTGCAACAACAGGAAATTTCCCTCACTCCTGCTGAAGCAACTGTGATGGCTTTGGGTATCCACGTTGACACTGGCTCTTTGACTTATGACCAGTCCACACCACGGGATGCTTTAGCTTTGGCTTGGTTGATGCAACAAGGTGCTAGTTTATCAGTAATTTCCACCTACCGTGACCCCGGATTATCTGTGCAATTGCAGCAGTTATTAACTGAATCGCTGGAAAATTTAGAATATCTTTGTCTACGCGGATATACGGTTGCTTGGGTAACTTTGAAAACTGAGGCTTTTGTGCCTGGGTTATCGAGTTTGGCATCGGAACTCGTGGAATTAACCGAAATTGATGCCCTATTGTTGGCTAATGAATATGCTTTGGGTGAAGGGGATTCACGGTTAACTGTAATTGGGCGATCGCACATTCCCAAAACGAATCTTAACGTATTATTTCAACTTCTAGGTGGCGGCGGTCATTCACAAGCCGCATCGCTAAATCTAAGGGGAGTTGATTCACAGGCAATATTAAAACAACTCCTTGACGGGGTAAAAGCGCAAATTCCCCATCCTCTCACCGCTAGGGACTTGATGTCCTCTCCGGTTCGCACGATTCTGCCTGAAACCACAATTGCCGAAGCCCAGCGCATTTTATTACGCTATGGACACTCTGGTTTATCTGTAGTCGATGCTCAAGGGCAACTAGTAGGTATTATTTCGCGCCGGGATCTTGATGTTGCGCTGCACCACGGATTTAGTCATGCACCAGTCAAAGGCTACATGACCACAAATCTTAAAACGATCGCACCAGATACGACACTGCCACAAATTGAGTCGCTGATGGTAACTTATGATATCGGGCGCTTACCAGTATTGGAGAATGAACAGTTAGTTGGTCTGGTGACTCGTACTGATGTGTTACGGGAATTACATCAAGCAAGGGATGAAGACGAAGCAAGACAAAAATTCAAAATTCAAAATGACGCTCTCAGACTCGCTAACACGGCGCTAACAAAATTCAAAATTCCTCTCAGCACTGAGTTGCAAAATCGCCTTGCACCGCAACTGTGGCAATTACTGACTACAGCCTCGCAAGAAGCAGAAAAACGGGGTTGGCATCTTTATCTTGTCGGAGGTGCGGTGCGGGATTTACTGTTAAATGATGCAACATCGGGCACTTTGATGATTAAAGATATTGATCTTGTGGTTGATGGCTTTCACAAATCAGCAGATGTAGGTGCTGGTGTAGAACTAGCAAAGGCACTCCAACAACTTTACCCTGCGGCTCGTTTAGAAATCCACGGGGCTTTTCAAACTGCGGCTTTGCTGTGGCACAAAGACCCAGAATTAGATTCTCTATGGGTAGATATTGCCACTGCTAGAACAGAATTTTATCCTTATCCAGCAGCAAATCCAGAAGTTGAGGCGAGTTCTATTCGTCAAGACTTGTATCGTCGAGATTTTACCATCAATGCTCTTGCCTTGCGACTCACTACTCCCCGTGCTGGTGAATTACTCGATTTCTTTGGTGGATTAATCGATTTACAAGCCAAGCAAATTCGGGTTTTACACCCCAATAGCTTTATCGAAGACCCCACCCGGATTTATCGTGGCGTCCGCTTTGCTGTGCGCTTCGGATTCCAAATTGAACCGCAAACAGAAGAGTTTATTCGCTATGCCATCAACAGTGGTGTTTACGATCGCACTGCTCAAGAGAATAGCAGAACTCCAGCCCTGCAAACTAGACTGAAAACAGAATTAAAACACATCCTAGAAGCGCCCTACTGGAAATCAGCTTTGCAGTTACTCGATAATTTAGGGGCATTGCAATGTATCCATCCTACCCTGAAGCTAGACGCAGAGATCGTGCGACAATTACGTTTGCTAGAACGCTGTTTGCGGCGATTTGACCCGCAACTAACCCTCATTCATTGGGAAATGCGCTTAGAAGCGTTAATCGCCCATCTAACACCACAATATCGGGTGAAAGTGGCAAAGAATCTGCAACTGCAAGAGGATAGCATTAAACGCTTGCAAAACTTGGCTTCTGCCCAAACTGAGGTGATGGAATCTTTGCCTAAGTGTCAAAGTCCCAGTCAAGTAGTGCAGTTGTTGCGACAGTACGACTTACCAATGCTGATTTTAATTGCTTTGCAAAGTCCGCGATCGCTTAGACATCAGATTTGGGAATATTTAACTGTTTTGGCTAATGTGCAGCCACTATTGAATGGCAATGATTTAAAGGAACTGGGTTACAAACCAGGGCCGCAGTATCGGCAAATATTAGATGATGTAGTTGCTGCTACCTTAGATGGAGTGATTAAAGATAGGACTGAAGCTGAGGAGTTTTTAGCACAACACTATCCTAAATGAATTAGTGAAGCGATCGCATAGAATCTTATAAGCGATCGAAGTAATCTAAATTGTATCTGGATCGATATTTAACTCGCGCAGTTTTGCTGCCAAACGTTTTGCCTTTTGTTCTGCCTGTTCTGCGGTTTCTTCCGGTGTTGGTACTAGTTGCCCATCTTGTGTAAAAAACCGCAATAAACCTTCATAAACTCCCAAATATAACCCTAATTGCTGACTCCACAAATACCCTTGTTCACTTGCTTGTAGAGGTTGATATTCTCCATCTACTAAATGAAATCCTGCAAATTCTTGTGTGTAAGGGTCGAACCAAAAATAATCCAACGTGCGGAAAGTATTTTGATAAATTTCTTTTTTTAAACCTTTATCAGTATTCGCTGTTGAGTCAGACAAAATTTCTAGAATTACATTCGGATATTTGCCATCTTCTTCCCACACTACCCAACTTTTACGGGTTTTACGTTCAGTTCCCAGCACTACAAAAAAGTCTGGCCCTCGGAAGTATTCTGATTTGCGTTGGTGTGGACTGTAGTAGATAGTCAGATTTCCTGCAGCATAGAAATCATTTCTATCTCGCCACAACCATTCCAGACATGTTAAAAGTAGGATTATTTGTCGTAGATGCAGTTCTGTTTCCAAGGGAGGTTCATCACTAAATAAATCACCAGGTGGAAATATAACATCTTGGCAGATGCCTTGTTGAGATTCTAATTCTTGAGCTATGGTCATAGAATGGATACGGCATCAAGTATTTATGGATTTATTTTAGCAGTCTTGTAGTTAGCGATAAGCCTGACGGCATAGCTATCGCTTACCGCACTACATTAACGCTTTGCAAAAACAGGCGATCGCCTCCTAGCTTCCGAAATTCCTTCCTGCTACACTGTAGTCAATATCAAACCTCATCACAACTCTAATGAGATAGCACAAATGAAGTAGTACCAAGCACCTGTTGCGCCAAAGCAACAAATGTCAACAAAAAATAAACGCAACTAGTTTGACAGGGTTACTTCACATAGTCATGTACTAAAAATATTGTCATTACTCGTATCTACATTGAACCGCTTGGCAAGTGTCTGCGGCTAAGTTTATTTTGTGTCTAATCTACCCGTAATTGTTATGAATACACGGGTGGAACTTTGCGAATTGAGGTTTGATAAGAATGCAGAAAAAATCAATATTATTAGCTGAGAATTTAGCCTACGAACTCAGCTTGGACATAACTTTGTTTCAAAAAATTCAGGTGAGTATCGAAGCAGGCGCTCGCATCGCTTTAGTAGGTCGCAACGGTATAGGAAAATCAACCCTACTCAAGATCCTTGCAGGTCAAATTACCCCAAATGCAGGTTCTGTTTGCTGTAATAGTGTTGTTTACTATTTGCCCCAAATCAGTACTATTAGGCAAGAAATAACAGCAGATACAGTACTGAATTTTTTGGTTTACATTTCTGATGATTGGTGGAATATTGAGGATATTTTACAAACAAAATTTCACACAAGACTTGACTTATCTTTACCAATTGCTAACTTGAGTGGTGGAGAACTCACAAAACTATTTCTGGCGATTGGTTTATCTAAACAGCCCAACTTGTTATTGCTGGATGAGCCAACTAACCACATGGATTTGCAAGCGTTAGAAAGCTTAAGACAGTTTCTTTTGAATTTCACAGGCGCGTATGTAATTGTCTCACATAAATCTTTTTTCCTAGACCAAGTAACAGATGTTACTTGGGAACTTACACCTGTTGGTTTGAAAGTATATGGAGGTAATTTTTCTCACTATCGAGAACAGAAAGAAATCGAGTTAGAGGTAGCATTGCGTTCGCACGAAGTCGCCAGAAAGGAACTCAAACGTACCCAAGCCACAGCTATGCAAGAACAGCAACGCGCAGCCCAATCTAGTCGCAACGGTCGCACCAAGTTTCTTAATGGCAGTATTGATAGAATGGCAGCAGGGCTGATTAAAACCAAAGCTGAGGTGTCTACCGGAACTGCGAAAAAGAAATATGAAGCAGCAGTAGCAAAGGCGAATCAAAAGGTTGCAGAGACGAAGGTCAAAACTACCAAAGTAACTAGTATTCAGCTAGAAGAAAAAAATCAAAAGCGCCGAAATCTAATTAATATCCAGGGTGCAAATCTTAGGATATCAGAACGTCTATTGATTCAAAATATTCAATTGCATGTATCATCTGGCGATCGCATAGCCATTATCGGCGCAAACGGTTCTGGTAAATCGAGTCTGGTAAAGGCAATTTTGGGAATGGAAAACCAAACAGCAGTTTTGGACTCAGGTGAGGTTTTGCTAGCACCAGCGATGAAAGCTGTATATCTCGATCAAACCTACGAATTGGTAAATCGCCAATACACACTTTTGGAAAATATGCAAGCTGCCAATCCTCATCTCAGCTATCAGCTTTTGCGTCAACAACTAGGACACTTTCTATTTAAATATGATGACGTTCACAAAAGCGCTTCTGTACTGAGTGGGGGTGAATTGGCAAGATTAGCGATCGCCATGATCAGTATCTTAGAAATCGATCTGCTGATTCTCGATGAGCCAACTAATAACCTGGATATTGAAACTGTTGAACAAATGGTAGTAGGTATCAATGACTATCAAGGGGCACTTTGGGTAATTTCCCACGATCTAAACTTCCTCAGCCGAACTAACATTACTCAAAGTTTTAAGTTGAGAGAGCAAGCCTTGCAAATGACCACCTATTTACCCAATACACCAGAGCAATATTACGGAGAATTACTCGAAATATCTGAGCCTTGCTCGCTGTAGCTCTCGCTTGCGTGTTCGTAAACTTTGCCAATTCTATTCACTAAGGCTGAAAGTCGCCCATCGTGCCACGTAAATTTCTAGCTCTACAACAGAAGCCGTAAAGCATACGGGCAAGTTATAATTCTCTTGCGGTGCAACGTAACAAAAATTTATGAGTAACCCCCTTGTGCAAGCCTTTTTCGTAGGCAGAGCAGTAGCTGAAGTAGTTAATGAGCGTTTAGAGGTCGCCTTGACCGATGCTTTGAGCGATCTGGGCAAATTTGATGCAGAAGCTAGAGAGCAGCTGCGCCAGTTTACAGACGAAGTTCTAGAACGGGCAAATCGGGCAGCAGAAGCTGCTAATGGTGGCCAACCTACCACAGGTACTGGACAAGCCAGTTCTGATTCAGGTGACTTGCAGGCAGATATTGATGAATTACGAGCAGAAATTGCCCTGTTACGAACAGAATTGCAACATTATCGTAGAACTTCTGCATAAATTTTAGTCATTGGTCATTGGTCATTAGTCACTTGTACTGAGCTTTGCCGTTAGCGCAGCCTAACAAGAGAAGTATTGGTCAAAAATTATTATGTACAAATGACAAATGACAAAGGACAAAGGACACTAAAAAAACAGTTTAGGAATCAGAGTGTCTTTTCTTTCAAGGAATTCGGTTGCAAACCAACGGTAAACAAAGTATATGGAACAAGGTTATTCAGATAAAGCATACCGTTGGAATCGGGAAAAATACTCAAGCAAACGGCGTTTTGTGGACATTTGGTCTTTTGTCTTGACCTTATTGTTCAAACTTTGGCGATACAACAAATCTTGGAGTTATCCGGGTGGTGTGACTGAGGCAAAGCAAGCCACAAGACGCAAAACCCAAGCGGTGTGGATTCGCAATACCCTGCTGGATTTAGGCCCAACCTTCATCAAAGTAGGGCAATTGTTTTCTACCCGTGCTGATATATTCCCTGTTGAATATGTAGAAGAATTAGCCAAGTTACAAGACAAAGTACCGGCTTTTAGCTATGAGCAAGTAGAAGCAACCATTGAGAGAGAACTAGGCAAGAAAATTCCTGAACTCTTCCATAATTTTGAACCGATTCCTTTGGCTGCTGCTAGCTTGGGGCAAGTACACAAAGCTGTGCTGCATAGTGGCGAATCGGTTGTCGTCAAGGTGCAACGTCCTGGACTAAAGAAGTTATTTGAAATAGATTTACAAATTCTTAAGGGAATTACCCGCTATTTTCAAAACCATCCTAAATGGGGACGGGGACGAGATTGGTTAGGTATTTATGAAGAATGTTGTCGTATTCTTTGGGAAGAAATTGATTATCTCAACGAAGGTCGTAACGCCGATACTTTTCGCCGGAACTTTCGCGGCTACGATTGGGTGAACGTCCCAAAAGTATACTGGCGTTACGCCTCGTCCAGAGTGTTGACTTTAGAATATCTCCCTGGAATTAAAATTAGCCAATACGAAGCTTTAGAAGCAGCAGGTTTAGATCGAAAGGCGATCGCTCGTCAAGGCGCTCAAGCATACTTACTACAATTGCTCAATAGTGGCTTTTTCCACGCCGATCCTCACCCAGGCAATATTGCCATTAGTGCAAGTGGTGCTTTGATATTCTACGATTTCGGCATGATGGGGCGGATTAAGTCAAACGTCCGTGAAGGACTAATGCAAACACTGTTTGGCATTGCCCAAAAAGATGGCTCGCGCGTTGTTCAATCTTTGATCGATTTAGGCGCGATCGCCCCAACCGATGACATGGGGCCAGTCCGGCGTTCCGTCCAGTACATGCTGGATCATTTCATGGATAAGCCTTTTGAAAACCAATCAGTGGCAGCAATTAGTGACGACCTTTACGAAATAGCTTATAATCAGCCATTTAGATTTCCAGCAACCTTCACTTTTGTGATGCGAGCCTTTTCTACCTTAGAAGGGGTAGGTAAAGGTTTAGATCCAGAGTTTAACTTTATGGAAGTTGCCAAACCGTATGCAATGCAGCTTATGACCGATATGAATGGTTCTGAGGGGAATAGCTTTATTAACGAATTAAGTCGTCAAGCAGCTCAGGTAAGTAGTACCGCGTTTGGTCTACCACGTAGGTTAGAGGATACCCTAGAGAAGCTAGAACGGGGAGACATGCGCCTGCGCGTTCGGTCTATCGAAACTGAACGCCTATTGCGCCGACAGAGCAGTATTCAGCTCTCAATAAGTTATGCTCTGTTAATCAGTGGTTTCACCCTTTCAGCTACGATCTTAGTGGTTACCAATTATGTATGGTGGGCACTAGCGCCTGGTTTAATTGCAGCAGTGCTTTCAGTGATCCTGATCAGATTACTTTTACGCCTTGACCGTTACGATCGTATGTATTAATTGTTGCAACAATAATTTATGAAACTTAATTTCACGGGTTTTAGCGATCCGGGACTTATTCGTTCAAATAATCAGGATACTTACTATATCGACCCAGAGGGGCGGTTTTTCGTTGTTGCCGATGGCATGGGTGGTCATGCCGGAGGTGAAGAAGCAAGCCGCATTGCCACTGGAGAAATTCAAGCGTATTTGCTGGCAAATTGGGAATCTTCAAAATCTTCCCAAGAATTACTAGAGCAAGCTTTGTGGGGTGCTAATGAAGCGATTTTGCACGATCAGCAAAATCATCCTGAACGCGCCGACATGGGTACAACGGTTGTAGCGGTAATTTTTCGCGCTCCAGAGACGCCCTGGTGCGCTCATGTTGGCGATTCGCGGCTGTATCGCTTCCGAGAATCGCACTTAGAACAAGTAACAGAAGACCACACTTGGGTAGCACGGGCAATCAAAATCGGTGACATCACCTTAGATGAAGCACGATTACATCCGTTTCGTCATGTATTATCGCGCTGTTTGGGGCGTGAAGACTTGCATCAAATTGATGTGCAACCACTAGATGTAAAAGCTGGCGATCGCTTGCTGTTATGTAGTGATGGTCTAACAGAAGAACTTGTCGAACAGAAGATTGCTAGCTGCCTCCAAGACACTCCTTGGCTTGATAAGGCCGCCATCTCCCTAGTTGAGGCTGCCAAAGACCACGGAGGGCACGATAACATCACAGTTGTCATCGTCTCACTGGACTAAATAGTTATTGGTCATTGGTCATTAGTCATTGGTCATTGGTCATTGGTCACTTGTACTGAGTTTACGGTGAGCGCAGTCGAACTGCGACTCGTGCCGAGCCTGTCAGCCAGCGTAGCCGAAGGCGAAGCCTCTCTAAGAGTTGGGCAAAGCCGAGGTAAGCTGAAGTATTGGTCATTGGTCAAGAGTTACTAGCTATTGGACAAGGGACAAAGGACAAATGACAAATCCGGTAGATATACTCAGCAATTTGTTCAGCATGAGCATTTTTACTTTTTACAATTTGATACAAATATTTTTAGCCTCCAAAGTGAACTAAAAGAGGCCAAATTTCCATTAATTGGTAGATTTACATCTTGCACGTAAAAAGGTAGTGCGACTATAATTCACGCTTATTACCATCTATTCTCCAACCTCCTGAAAGTCCCAACCCTCCGAAGCTTCCTCCATATTGGAGGAGACAGCATCTTAGTTTTTCTCAAACAGGGAAACTATGTAGGATTTAGGACAAAATTTGCTCATCTCCTCAAAGGAGAGTTATGCAAAGCAAAAAGGAGCTAAGAAGTAGTTATATCTATCCAAGACCAAACAGAGAATATTTTCCGGAATATGGCTCGGCTGACGTGGGTAGTATATCACTAGGATTAGGTGCAAAATATCAGAGCAAAAAAAGTCCACACTTCGGATGTGGGCAATGTGTCAAACACTTGTTATCTTTCTTAATACGGAGGAACAAATGTTGGACAGATATCAGTCCAATTATTCAAATTGGACTTCTGTAAGCGATATCACCTTTCTTCGTTGTTTTTTCGGAGTTAATTATGAACCAACCAATGAAACTATCCTTGGAACAGCAATTCAGCATCTGCTCATTTGCTACTCAGGTGCAAAATATGAGCCACGATCAAGCTAAAGACTTTTTAGTAAAGCTCTATGAGCAAATGGTCGTGCGCGAGGCAACTTATCAAGAGCTTCTTAAGCACCAGTGGGGCTTAGATTCCGGTTCCACTATGGCATAGAGTCGTTCTACTGTCGCAGTGGGCGACCTCCTTCTCTTGCTTGGTTCCAAGGAGGAAAAGAGCTGGGGATGTCGGGGCGTCAACTTCGATAACCAATTTTGTAAAGGTTGGACAAAAATTAAATTCAAAAAACTAACAATGAGTAAACTTTTCGACGATACATCTGCTAGAGTCTAAACTTACTTTCATTTTGTAGTAAAAATCTACTTTTGGCTTTAGACAGACTTCCTTTTGCTTCGTCTGCTGTAATAATTAACCTGCGTAAATTTACCATCTCCCGGAATATATACACAGAAAGATTGAGAGAGAATTTAAATAGCCGTGATTTGGCAGCTAGTTTTTTCACTCTTTATACATATAACTAGAACTTACATCTTTATATATATTTTGTTTATAAAAGTTTACATTCTTCCAGAAAGCAGCCCTTAGTTACATATAAGACATGTAGCATAAAGAAATTATTCCTAGCTGGAAAGATCGTATGGAGAATCTGTATCAATACTTTCCAGTTTTGCGAGAATTTGAGGCTTAATCTTTTCGTACTCACTTTTGAGTAAGCTTTTACTAATTTGCGGATCGGCAGAGGAGATCAATGTGTTGCTCATTGCGAGCCACTCTTGCAGTCGTTGGCCCTGGGCAGAAGCGACGCTGGAAAGTAAGATATGGGTACAGCGATTTGGCGTTTCTCGTGCAAAGAACAACAGGCGGTAGTAACCTGTGTGCTGTAATAACCGGGCAATTTCTTGACCAAGACTGGTTTTGAGATCGAGGTAGTAAGGTAACCATTTAGCGCCATGTTTGCGGTTGTAGATAACAGTAATCCATAGCAGCATGGGATGGGGAACAGAGATGAAGAGAAATTGGTTATAGCGGGTACAGAGTAAGCGCTTTTGAATTTCCTTTTGCGGTAGCATCACCCACAAAGCTGGTAAAACCTCCCCATTGGTATGAATGGGCTGGGGAAATACAATATCGGCAACTGGTTTATTGTCAGGCCAGGAAATGCCACGAGCGATTTCATCGTTTGACGACAATACCCGCGAATCGCCTTTTGTCTTTTGTTCAAGCTCATTGCTCACTCTAATAGCAGGAACTAGCGCCTGGCTGTCTTGCTTAATTTTGCGTGAATGCTCAGGCTTTTCTAGAGATGCTAAAACTTTGAGGATTTCAGTGATACTTTGGGGGCGATCGCGTGGTACTTTAGCTAGACAACTCATCACCAAATTTTCAATTTCTTTTGGTAATTCTAATCCGGGCGCAACCTCAACAAAAGAACGTGGTTTTTGATAGTGATGTACTTTATACCATGCTCCAAAAGAGTGAATTGGTGGCACCAGTGGCATTTTGCCTGTGAGCATCTCAAACATCATGACGCCCAAACTATAAATATCAGCACGATTGTCTAATTCTTTACCCTCCATCTGTTCGGGAGAAGAATAAGCCAATGTCCCCAAATAGAATTTTGTATGGTCGCCATCTGACTGTAATAATTTAGCAATACCAAAATCTAGAACCTTGACCAATTCTCCGAAACTGGGATCTTGAATCACCAGCATATTGCTTGGCTTGACATCGCGATGGATAATTGGGCAAATATGGCCATCAACTGGGATGCCATCATGAGCGCACTGTAACCCCAGGCTGAGTTGACGCGCCATACTCAGGAATCTTGGTAAAGGCAGTCGTTGCTTGCGAATAATATTGTTCAGGCTTTGTCCTTGTAGATATTCCATGACGTAGAACGGGGTGTTATTGTCATCTACGCCATAATCCATGACTCGGACAATGTGGATGCTTTTTTGCCCTAGTAAAGCACAGGTTTTTGCTTCTCGCTCAAAGCGGTCTTGCAATCGCATCTTTTCATTTTGGATTGATAGCGCCAGAAACTTAACCGCAACAGGTACACCTCCCAACAAAGTATCTTTAGCACGATAAACCCGACCCATTGCTCCAGTACCGATTAACTCTTGGAGTTGGTAGCGTTTGCTTAGTAAGCGACCAATGTTGGGGTCTGACATAGAGAATTTGAATCCAAAAGCAGGTTGTAAGTGTTTAGGAGCAAAAGTGCATTGAAACTGATATCTGATTATTGCACCCATAAATGACTTTCTAGGCTCATACCGCAAGGCGGAAGTCAAAAGGAGCCAGTGCGTCCTTGCGGCTCTCTCTGCCGACTTCGTTCGCGCAGCGTCTCGTTGGCGCAGCCTCTTGTAGAGAAGAGAAGCAACTGGCGTTTAAAAGTCACGCATTCAAAAGTCAAAGAAATTGTATTCCAAGCTCTTGCGCCATTTGAAATGGTTCACCAGCGCTGCGGGAGGGAAACCCTCCGCAGGCGACTGGTGAACCCGAAGGGTATATTTATTTTTGCGCTTGCTGTACTAGCTTTTTTCAGTCCTCTTTTAGAAGATTGAAAGCATGATCTAGCGGTTTGCAACCAAGACGGTTATTACAACTGGTGCAACATGTCAGATCAAACAAGCAGAAAGGGTAGATTTATAATGACGCTTTGTATCATTTTGCACTTTCATTCTAGTGTAATTTTAGTTTGCCCAATTTTGACTAAATAGATAACTCTAGGATTTGCCAAAAAGTTTAATTAGGTAGCACCACACTCACCAGAGAGTTCTAAGAACTCAGTAATGAGTGCGAAGTTTTGAATATCAATAAAGTCTTCAGGGACGACATGAAGCCGTGCTGGGCAGATTTTATAAGCTCCAAGCCCTCATGCCTCGTAAATAATGCTCTAGCTTATTAGGATTTATGACTGTTGTTTTAACGTAAATTCGACGGCTCATATAGTGTCCGCCTAATTAGCCCAATCAAAAGACCTCTAAGAAGTTTTATTACCCAAAACCGTCCCTATCCCAGTAGGAGAGGGACGACTTGAACTTTAGTTTAAGGCAAGGAGAGGTTCGTCACACTCAGGTTATTTTAGTGAGCAGTGGTCTACAACTAAAGTTTTGCTTAATTTATTACTTTCCTCCTACCTCTAGCAAGGCTGTCCTCTGCGTTTATTTTGTAAGTAGGAATCATTAAAGATACTTATTGCCTTACCAGCTTTTTAACCTTCAGGCTCATTCTAACTACGTAAGGATAGATTATTTATTGAGAAAAATGTGATAGTACTAATTAGTAGTTTTTCGTTCTCTCTGTATGTTATAAGAAATGTCAAAAACTGATTTATTACCCATCACATAGTATTGAATTCGACGTTCGATAATATTGTTCAATCGGAAAATAAAATCATAAAAGAAGTACGGATTTTTACCCATTTCTGTCAATGCTTTTAACCATTTTCTTTCCTTGAGAGGCTCTACAACTTTAAGGTAAGCTAGATCTTTTTTATAGATTGAATTATTATAAGACATAGCACGCATTAAAGCTGGATTTTTTTTCACAACTTCTTGTTGCATGAAAGAATTACTAGCATTCAAATATTGATTTAGACGTGACAATTGGCTTTTATGTACAAGAGAACCGGGGCGTGAGCGGTAGAAATAATAGGGTTTTGGCTCAAGGAAAAAGCGAGCTCCTTTGATTAAGCATTTCATATTAATCCAAAAATCTTGACCCATCCTGATGGCATCATCGTACTCGATGCCGTGCTTAACCAGAAATTCTCGTTTGAATAGAGGCTTGCTTATACCAAGATGCAACCCTGGTTTTCCATAGACATCAGTTTCTACAAAATAAACGATATCAATTTGGAAAATTTTATCTATAGGTTCTTCACTTTCTTGAATCAATGTGCTCCAAGGAGATGTTTCGCCATCCTTGATTAAATAAAGATCGTCAGCAATCATGTCTGCATTTCTTTCGTTTGCCAGTGACACAAGCTTGGACAATCTTTCAGGAGCATACCAATCATCTGAATCAAGCACAGCAATCCATTCTCCTTGGGCTGCTCTAAGGGCACGATTACGCGCAGCAGCAGCCCCAAGGTTTTGTTGATTAACTATTATTTTCAGACGTGGGTCAGTAAAACTTTTAGCGACTTCTACAGTTTTATCACTTGAAGCATCATCGACTATGATAACTTCAATATCTGTGAGCGTTTGCTCTAAAACTGACTCTATTGCCTTTGCAAGATAAGCTTCAGTATTGTAAGCAGGAATAATGACAGAGACTTTAGGATTCATGAAACTGGACTCCAGACTACACGATTCGGTAAAAATACTAAAACTCTAACGATAGTTTGATAATTTCTTATTTAGTATACAACTCAGTAGGTCAGTAAGAAAAAACGATGACTCCTTGAGGTCAGGCATGAGACATTGGGCGTTGAGGAAGCAGTGCATTGGGATTGTTTGAGCGGCAGGCTTCCAGCCTAGACGGACATCAGCGCTACCTTTAGGTTGACTGACGCTCTAGGCTAGCTTCCATTGTATTAGTTAAAAAATGACCAGCCAAGATGCCACTACTGAGGTAATATTTATCCTCCGAAATTCGGTGTAGGGTTTCAAAGCCACTACGACGCTGACGATCGCCAATTACCCAGTAACGCTGCACAATAGTATCTAAACCAATCCAGCCTTCACCTTCAACCTGCCCCAAAATATTATGCTGGAGTAAAAAAGTATACTGACGCTCTCCCTCATGCAGCCGCCCCTTGTATTGTAGAGAGATTTCTGAGCGATCGCTACCAGGAAATATTAGTTTTGTAGCCATAGTGAACCAGTTATCTCGATTCCAAGCTACCAAGGTCATACCCTTGACGCTGATTGGCATACCATTACGTTCCAGCCAATTTCCTTGCATTGTCCAGCGTCCTGGTTCCAATAAAAAAGTATGAGCCACCTTCTATATTCCCTGTCTTGATCGAGTGCCGCCAAGACTACAGTTATAGCAGTGCTGAATTGCAAGTGCTGAAGAACCGAATTTTTTTTCTTGTTTATTGCTCATGTCTCAGGACTGAGTAGTGACTTTGGTGAATTTCTCCTAAAAGCACTTCTTGAGGTGCCCCAGTGGCAGTAGGTAGGTTGCCAGGAATACCCAAAAGTCGCCAGTAGGCTAAAACTGCAAAGGCGATCGCTTCTTTAAAGTCTGCGCTCAAGCCGACTTCATCTGTAGTCAAGACTGGTATTGATGGCAACAACAACTCTAATCGACGTTTCAAATAGAGATTGCGACTACCACCGCCACATAATAGTACTCTTTGTGGCATTTCCGGCAAAAAAGTGCGGTAACTATGAACAATTGAAGCAGCTGTAAGTTCCGTGAGAGTTGCCAGTAAGTCGGCGGCGTTGAGTTGGTATGCTTGGGCATCTTTTAAACACTGATGCAGGTAAGTCACACCAAATAACTCTCGACCAGTGGATTTGGGCGGCGGCAGATGAAAATAGTCTTGGTTGAGCCATTGTTCTACCAATGGATGGCAAGGAGTACCACTCGCTGCCCAATTGCCATCTTCATCGTAAGTTTTAGCACCAGCGCTTAAATGCTCCACCGCCAGATCCAACAGACTATTTCCTGGCCCAGTATCCCAAGCGCGAATTTTTGAGAGCCAGTCACCATTTTGAGGCGGAATATAAGCAACATTACCAATACCACCAATGTTTTGAATACAACGCCCTTCCTGGGGATGACTGAGTAAATAGGCATCTACTCTGGGCACAAGAGGCGCACCATGACCACCAATATCGATATCAGCAACGCGGAAGTTGCTCACAGTTGTAATACCCGTAAGATGGGCAATTAATGCACCGCGTCCTAGTTGCAGACTGTAACCTAGTGGCGAATGGGGAGTAGGGAGTAAGGAGTAGGGAGTGGTTTTCTTCCCCATTTCCCTATCCATAGGTGGTCGATGATAAACCGTTTGACCGTGGGAGCCAATTAAAGTGGCTGGCTGATGACTAATTTGAATATTTTGGGCGGCTTGGGCAAAGACTTGGGCGATCGCATCATCTATTTCTGCCAATTCAGCCATTGAGATAGCAACGCCTGCACCAACTGCCAATATTCTTTCTCTGAGTTCGGCTGGATAAGGATATGTTACCCCGGCTAGCAACTCAACTTTGATATCCAATTCTGTACCGGAAATCTCTACCAACGCAGCGTCTATGCCATCTACGGATGTGCCACTAATTAAACCGATAACGCGAGTAGGGACAGCTTCTTGAGTCGGATGCATTGATAAAGATTTTTTTGTTGATTGCAAGAGGTAGTTTAATTCATGTTACTAGCCATGTCAAAAAAATTAGGGTGGCATAGTTGACTGGAGAAGGACGAGTAGGCAGAGCAAGGGAAGAATGTCAAAACCGATAGTAATGACCACGAATCTATTTTTAATTTATCAATAAACAGGGTTCTCAAAGACTGTCTGTTCTCTTTATTAGTCCTTAATCAAGAAAATATCTAAAAATACAAATTCTTCACAACCATGATATCACTTTATATTTTTTTTACTTTCAGATAAAGAACAGATGAACTTTAGACTTTTTTGTCACGTAAAACTACTTATTTTGTTTCTAGTAAATAGTCAATTATTTCCCAAATATATAAAATTGTCAGCAAAGGCAAAATCAGTAATTTCATCATGTTACTTATTCTGGAAGAAATTACATAATGAACTCAAATCACATAACGAATTTATCAACGAAGAAAACTACAGGCTCTCCAAATTATGTCTATTAAAAAAATTGCTTGCATCACTGCTTTATCTTTATCTGCAATCTCTTCATTTATCTACGCAGGTTCTGCTCAGGCTATTTCCTTCAAGGTAACTACTGGCATTGCAGCCCCTAATGGAGAAACTGACCAAGGTGCTTATTCTGAGTTTACTCAGCTTCCGGGTACAACAACTGTTAACTTCAATAATGGTCAAGCACCAACTACTGGTTTCGCTAAGTACTCATTTGAGAACAACAGTGGAAGCAGCAGTGTTAGGTCAGATGTATGGGCACCTGCTGGGGCAAATGGTGAAGTCAATAACACTAACTATTTGGCAGTTTTTAACGGCGATCAAGTCGCAATTAAGCTTGACAATTACCTCAATTATTTTGGTATTGACTGGGGAGCTATCAGTTCCGGTAACATTTTTTCCTTCTATAATGGCGATACTTTGATTAAATCATTTTCAACTGAGGATGTTAACCCGGTTGCTCCAATTCATGCCTCGCAGCATGGCGGTGAAGGCAATGGCTACCTTCACTTCTACTCAGATAGTAGCAACGATATTTTCAATAAGATTGTCATTACCCAAGCAGGTGGTGGTGGATTTGAAAGCGACAACCATTCTTTCCATCTAGGAACTGACAGATTTACAGGTTTTGACCCGAAATCTGTTCCTGAGCCTAGTGTTACCTTAGGTATGCTGGCTGTAGGCGGTATGTTTCTACGCAAGCGCAAGAACGAGAAGTTACAAAGCGTCAGGTAATCTTAATTAAAGATACCAATCATAGCTCAGTAAGAGTTTCTTGATTTTCTCTACACCCTAACCCCAGGCTTTATGTTCATGTAGCGTGCGGTAGGCAGGATTTCAAAACTTCCGGTGACAATTCAACATTAAATACAAGTTAGGGCGAGCTTACTTAGGTAAACTCGCCCTAATCCTTTTGCCACTTATGATCAGCCCTTTTCCTACGGTCAACGCAACGCGTAGCAAGCTTTAAGAGTAGGATTGACTCCAAGCCCACATCCTAAGAATCGATATGATAGAAAAGTAGATAAAATTTAAAAAATATTTATCAAATGGTGCTTCAATCATCTGGCTTGTCCAAGGTCAAAGACTCACTAACACAAAAAATCTTCTTGGGTAATGAACCTAATGCAGAGTTAATTGCAATTCTCACCGTTTATTTTGTCCAAGGAATTTTAGGGTTATCGCGTCTAGCCGTTAGCTTTTTCCTCAAAGATGAACTGCTGCTGAGTCCAGTCCAGGTGTCGGCGCTATTGGGAATTGTCTTCCTACCTTGGATGATTAAGCCGGTGTTTGGTTTTATCTCTGATGGCTTGCCTATATTTGGCTATCGTCGGCGTCCTTACTTGATTTTATCTGGGATACTGGGAACTGCTTCCTGGGTGAGTCTGGCCACAATAGTTCATACTAGCTGGGCAGCTACTTTAGCGATCGCTCTTGGTTCTCTCTCTGTCGCCATGAGTGATGTGATAGTTGACTCGCTGGTTGTGGAACGAGCTAGAGGCGAATCGCAAGCGAAAGCCGGTTCATTACAATCTCTATGCTGGGGTGCTTCTGCGATCGGAGGTTTGATAACAGCATACTTTAGTGGTCTGCTGCTGCAATACTTTACTACCCGTACTGTCTTTGGAATAACCGCTTTATTCCCTCTCATCGTCTCAGGGGTAGCTTGGTTAATTGCTGAGTCCCCCGTTAGCAAAGATGCTCAAGATAGTAATCACACCAACTCTTTACCAATCAAACATCAACTGGGGCAGCTACGCCAAGCCATTAGCCAAAAAACAATTTGGCTACCAACGGCGTTTATCTTCATCTGGCAAGCTACCCCAAATGCTGACTCAGCCTTTTTCTACTTCGCTACCAACGAACTCCACTTTGAACCAGAATTTCTAGGGCGGGTGCATTTGGTGACAAGTTTCGCTTCTTTAGCAGGCGTTTGGATTTTTCAACGTTTCCTCAAAAGCATCCCTTTTCGCGTGATTTTTGCTTGGAGTACTGTCCTTTCCTCAATTTTGGGGATGACGATGCTGTTGTTAGTGACTCACACAAACAGATTATTGGGTATAGATGACCACTGGTTTAGTTTGGGTGATAGCCTGATTCTCTCTGTAATGGGGAAAATTGCCTTTATGCAAGTGATGGTGCTAGCAGCAAGGCTTTGTCCCTCTGGTGTGGAAGCGACATTATTTGCCTTGTTAATGTCGGTGTTTAATTCAGCAGGAACGGTTTCCCATGCATTCGGGGCATTAATCACCTATTGGCTGGGGATCACCGCAACGAACTTTGAGTCACTTTGGCTATTGGTGCTAATTACTAACCTCAGCACGCTGTTACCCCTACCATTTATCAACTGGCTACCTGCTGCTGAAGAACAAACTGAGACACCCAAAGATGGGGATCAAGAGTTTTTGCCAGATTTGATGTCTGAGTTAGTACTGAGAGAACCAGAGTCGGAAATAGTGGAATAGTGTAATAAATTTCACGCCAAGTCGAGGCAGTGCGCTACCTTACCGTTGTAGCAACTGGCGTAGCAAAGTTACAAATAAATTCTTTTTAGCTGCTACATATTTTCCTGCAAGGTAACAAGAAAAAACAAACTATATGCATTTTAAAAGTCAACAAAGCCCAGTTACAGAAAAATCTTACACTCGTGCAGACTGGCAAGGAGGATATCAATCTCTTACCCAAGAGTTTGATTATTGGATTGATGATATAGAAGGACAAATTCCCAAAGAATTACAAGGGACGCTGTTTAGAAATGGCCCTGGTTTGCTGGATGTGAATGGGCAACTTCTTCATCACCCGTTTGATGGGGATGGGATGATTAGCAAAATTACCTTTACGAACGGTCGTGCCCATTTTCGCAATCGCTTTGTCCACACAACTGGCTATTTGGCAGAGCAAAAGGCAGGAAAAATTCTCTATCGCGGTACTTTTGGCACTCAAAAACCCGGCGGTTGGCTAGCTAATATCTTTGACTTCAAACTCAAAAATATCGCCAATACAAATGTTATCTATTGGGGTGGTAAACTGCTAGCACTGTGGGAAGGGGCTGAAGCACATCGCCTTGATCCTTATACTCTTGAAACATTGGGTAATGAATATTTTAACGGTGTTTTGTCAGCAGGTGAAGCTTTCGCTGCACATCCCCGCGTGGAAAAGAATTGTGACCAAGATGGGGGCGCACCTTGCCTGGTAAACTTCTCGATTAAGCCGGGATTATCTACCACAATTACTATTTTCGAGCTAAACTCAGCAGGTAAAATTGTTAGACAGCACGCTCATAGTGTGCCAGGTTTCTGTTTCATCCACGATTTTGTCATTACTCGCAATTACTGCATCTTCTTTCAAAATCCTGTCACATTTAATCCCATACCTTTCGCCTTGGGAATACGTGCGGCGGGAGAATGTATCAAATTTCAGCCAAATCAGCCAACTCAAATTATAATTATTCCCCGCTTTCCCAAAGAAGGGCAAGAAAAGATAAAAATTCTAGAAACTCAGTCTGGTTTCGTCTTCCACCACGTTAATGCTTTTGAGGTAGGAGAAGAAGTTTTGATTGACTCCATTTGCTACCAACATTTACCAGAAGTGGAACCCGAAAGCGATTTTCGACAAGTTGATTTTGAGGCACTTTCACCTGGGAAACTCTGGCGATTTAGTCTGAATCTAAAGAATGGGATAGTACGGCAGGAATTGATTGATGGGCGTTGTTGTGAATTTCCCAGCATACATCCGGCGAATGTGGGACACCCTTATCGATATCTATATATAGGTGCGGCTCATGCAAACACAGGTAATGCTCCCTTACAAGCATTGCTGAAAATTGATTTAGAGTCTGGAGAAAGACAACTTTGGAGTGCTGCACCCCGTGGTTTTGTAGGTGAACCGATTTTTGTCCCGCGTCCAGATTCCGAAAAGGAAGATGATGGTTGGATATTAGCTTTGGTTTATGATGCTGCCCATCACCGCTCAGATTTGGTAATTTTGGATGCTAGTGATTTCTCTAAAGGAGCGATCGCGCGGCTACATCTAAAGCATCATATCCCTTATGGTCTACATGGGAGCTTTTCTTCTGAGGTTTTTATGGAAGTTTGATCCCCTATTTGCGTGAAACCATTTTTTCGCTGGCAATGATATGCAAATCGATGTTTTTGAGCAAGCGTACTAATTTTTGCGTCAAAGATCCTTTGAGGAACATTTGCCAGCGCGTTAGCAAAGCGCCTCCGAAGGAGGTTCGCTGACTTTCTCCAATAACAATCTGGGTGATCCGATATTTCTCAGCAACTTGGGCGATCGCATTAGCTACGTTACTGTTGGTGACACGAATAAAACTACCTTCAAATTCCTTACACAATTTTTCACAAGTGTGGATGTGTAAGCTTTCCTCCTTGGTGAGGAAGCGCTCTGGATCGGCAACGAACAAAGTATAAAGCGGTGCGTTCATATAGTTAGCCAGCCTCGCACCCCGGCGCAACAGTTGTACTGAGTTGGGATAAGTGGATACACATACCAAAACCCGCTCGTGAATATTACAAAATTGCCCGTTGGCAGTGGAGGCGTTCGGGAAGCGTGCGCGAAGCGCAATCGCATTTTCTTCCACGTTGTCTGCTACTTCCCGCAAAGCCAATTCCCGCAAAGCAATCAGGTTACGGCGTTGGAAAAAATTATCGAGGGATTGTTGGATTTTTTGCGGTGCGTAAATCTTCCCTTCTAATAACCGTTCTTGCAGTGTTTCAGGTGTGACATCCACTACCACTATTTCATCTGCTTCATCCAGAATCCTGTCAGGAACCCGCTCACGGACTACTACCCCAGTAATTCTGGCTACTAAGTCATTGAGACTTTCCAAATGTTGCACATTCATTGTGGAGTAGACATCAATACCTGCTGCTAAAACTACTTCTACATCTTGGTAGCGTTTTTCGCGTGGGGAACCAGGGACATTGGTATGGGCAAGTTCATCAATTAAGACTAATTGGGGCGTAGACGCAAAGCGGTGAGGGGGTCGCAGTCTTCTCCCAAGGGGAGACGCTAAGAGCGATGGCGGTTCCCGTCGATTGCGATAGCGTAGCGTTAGCGAGTCTTCGAGCGTCACCCCCGAACCCGTTGGCGCAGCCTCTCGTAGAGAAGGGCTTGTCGCCAGACATCGCTTTAAAATCGCATCTGTATCCATATCCGTTAGTGTCAATTCACCGCGAGAATATTCCTTACGGGGTACAATCTCCAGTCCCTCTGCCTTGTCAGCTGTGTCTTTGCGTCCGTGGGTTTCTAAAAGTCCAACAACGACATCAAGCCCTTCGTGTTTAAGTGCGTGTCCCTCTTCCAGCATCCGGTAGGTTTTACCTACTCCTGGAGCCATGCCAATAAATATTTTATGCTTACCCCGCCGTCGTGCCGGATAAAGCGAGTAACTTCCAGAATTTAAAGGAGTGCCAGCCGAACCACTATTACTTTTATCTGACATTAGACCTTTTGCATGAATATTTTAAAACAAGAATCTTATGGCTCACGTAGAGGCGTAGAGAGTAACGAAAAAGTTATCTATATTATTCCTAACTCCTGTATAGACGCGATTAATCGCGTCTGTACTCCCCACTTACTGATTTGGCTGACGATAAAAATCTTGCACGTCAAGAGCATAATTCAATCGGAGAACATTGACTCCTGGCTCACCAAAAATCCATAAAAATCTGCCCTCAGTAAACTTATTAATTAAACGTAGGATTTCATCTTCTTTTACTCCCCGCGCACTAGCAACCCGCGTCGATTGTTGCCGTGCTGCTCTTAATGAAATATGCGGGTCTAAACCAGAGCCAGAGGTATAAATTATATCAGCGATCGGTTGAAGATTTTCGTCTCGTAACTGATTTGCCTGTTCTAGAATCCGGTTGAGTAGTTCTGGATTGCTAGGAGCAAGATTGCTAGCTCCAGATATGCCAGTTGGCTTGGCTTTTTTGCCTTGGCTATATCTAACAGTACTAGGACGAGGATGAAAATATCGCTCAGATGTGAACACCTGACTAATCAAAGCAGAACCAATTGCTTCGCCTTTTAGATTCTGCATGATGCTGCCATTAGCTTGATAGGGCAAAAAAACTTGACCCACTACAAGGATTATTAGAGGATAGATGATTGCAGTCAACAACCAAAGCATTAGGGTTATAAAAATTGCTCTGATAGTTTCTCGAATAATAGCCATAAAATTTTCCAATTGCTGCTAATATTTTATTTTTTACTGTCTTTAAGCCAAGCCCACAATTGTAATCAGTAAATCTATCAATTTAATGGCGATAAACGGCGCAATCACCCCACCTAAGCCATAAATTAAGATATTGCGTTGGAGTAGCTGATTAGCTGTCAACGGCCTAAACCGCACACCCTTCAATGCCAACGGAATCAAAGCGGGAATAATCAAAGCATTATAAATCAGTGCTGATAGAACAGCAGAATTAGGGCTAGTCAAATTCATAATATTTAAGCTTTGCAAATTAGCAGCGACAAATATCACTGGGATAATCGCAAAGTATTTAGCAATATCATTAGCGATGGAAAATGTCGTCAATGCCCCGCGAGTAATCAGTAATTGTTTGCCAATACTAATGATATCGATCAGCTTTGTGGGATCGGAGTCCAAATCTACCATGTTGGCGGCTTCTTTTGCAGCTTGCGTGCCTGTATTCATCGCAACGCCGACGTTAGCTTGGGCTAATGCTGGGGCATCGTTAGTCCCATCTCCTGTCATGGCAACTAGTTTACCTGTTGCTTGTTCCTTCTTAATGACGTTGATTTTGTCTTCTGGTGTGGCTTCGGCGATGAAGTCATCAACTCCAGCTTCTTTGGCAATGACAGAAGTTGTAATCTGGTTGTCTCCAGTTAGCATGATGGTATGCACTCCCATGCGTCGCAATTGCTCAAAGCGATCGCGGATACCAGGTTTAACTATATCTTTAAGATAAATAACTCCATAGATTTCGTTATCTAGGCTGACTGCTAGGGGTGTACCTCCCAGGCGAGAAACTCGTTCGTAGGTAGCATCCAATTCTGGTGTCTCGCGTCCGTTGCGGGAACGGACAAATTCTTTAATGGCTTCTACTGATCCTTTCCTCGCCTCATACCCACCAGGCAAGTTTGTACCACTTATGCGTGTTTTGGCAGAAAAATCAACTCCTTCTGCCTGGTTGGGGTCGAAATCAAACCTTGCGCCTAACTTTTCTGCCAGTCGCGCAATAGATTTACCTTCTGGTGTATTGTCAAAGACACTAGCCGCCCAGGCAACATTAGCAATTTCTGACATTGAATGACCGTTGATCGGAATAAATTCTTCCGCCAAACGGTTACCGAGGGTAATTGTACCTGTTTTATCAAGAACTAAAATGTTGACATCTCCACAGGCTTCGACTGCTCGTCCTGAAGTGGCAATGACGTTAAATTGGGCAACTCGATCCATCCCAGCAATACCGATGGTACTGAGTAAGCCGCCAATGCTTGTAGGAATTAATGCTACTAATAGGGCAATCAAAATTGGCACGCTGACTGGACTGTTGACATAGTAAGCAAGTGCGGGCAGAGTTACCACGACTAACAAAAACACTAAGCTGAGAACTGCCAGCAATACTCTCAGGGCAATTTCATTGGGTGTTTTGCTGCGTTCTGCCCCTTCTAGCAAGGCAATCATCCGGTCAATAAAACCTTTACCTGGGTCATTAGTGATGCGGATAATTAGCTCATCTGAGATAATCCGCGTCCCACCAGTGACGGAACTGGCAACGTCGGAACCTGATTCTTTTAATACTGGTGCGGATTCCCCAGTAATTGCCGATTCATCCACTGAGCCGACACCCATGATTACCTCGCCATCGGCGGGAATGATATCGCCAGCAATAACGTAGATGTTATCACCCTGTTTAAGGCTGGTGGATGAAACTTCATTAATTGTGCCGTCAGCAGCAAGTTTTTTCGCGATCGTCTCTGATTTCGTTAATCGCAAGGCATCGGCTTGGGCTTTACCCCGCCCTTCTGCAATTGCTTCGGCAAAATTCGCAAACCAAACTGTAAAGAATAAAATCCCCGATAACAAGCCGTTGAAAAGTTGCGGGTTCTTTTGGAGGGCTGGGCCAAATAGGTTGGGATCAATTGTTAGCAATAGGATGATGATTGTTGCCACCCAAACCACAAACATCACTGGATTTTTAATTGCATACTTAGGGTTGAGCTTGACAAAAGCATCTTTCATTGCCCTTAAGTACAGCCACTTATTAATTGTTTTGGCCTTTTTACGTGCTTGGCGGCGATCGCCAGAACGAGGATTTGGCCGTCTAGCTTTGAAGTTAGTTGCCACTTGATTCATGAATAAAGTTAGGAGACGCGATTAATCGCGTCTGTACAGGAGTTAGGAGACGCGATTAATCGCGTCTGTACAGGAGTAGGAGTAGCGCTGTCAAGATGAATCTTGTTTTCATTATTAGCTTCTGAACTCGGCACTTGAGCCTCTGAACTCAATACGCTTGGATTAAGGAGAATCGTAGGTTGGGTTGAGGAACGAAACCCAACATTTTCGCTGGTTTGTTGGGTAACACTAAAGTTCAACCCAACCTACGCAGTTTATAGTTTTTGACGCTACTGAACTGTATTGCCTCTGAACTCGGAAGTTGAGCCTCTGAACTCGGAAGTTGAGCCTTTGAACTCGGAAGTTGAGCCTTTGAACTCGGAAGTTGAGCCTTTGAACTCGGAAGT
>NZ_CAXTNP010000039.1:0-36085 GCF_964245575.1 uncultured Nostoc sp.
GATAATGGGGGAATGAGGGTGATGAGGGGGACAAAGGGCATAAGGAGAATAACCAATGACTAATGCGCTCTTCCCCCTGTTTCATATTCTGCCGTGTTTCTCAAAGCAATCCAAACTCGTTCATTTTCAGCTAATCGCGTAAAGTTCCGAAAACCGATGAACTCTCTGTGATATTCCACCTGCTGTTTCTGTGCCGCCTGCTGATTTCAAACACTACTGAACCTCCGTTTAATCACGCACTAACCCGGCTCTAGCTAAAGGTCGTGCATGATTATTTCTCGTACTCTGTGCTTAGAAATCGGAACTTGAGCTTCTGAACTTGGAACTCCGTACTCAGAACTTAGAATTGTTGGGTTAGTAACCCTTGTACTTGTGCTAGCACAAAATTTTTTATATAATTCAGCCTGTATATTCACATAAAATTATTAGCATTCCAATGATCAACGTCCACACGAGATACTGGCTTAAAAATGACTTTTATCACATTACTACAACTGTGGTAAATCTGCTACTAGCCAGAAATCCAAATAGGATTAAGCCGAAGGCACGATTTCTCAATTTAGGATGTGGAAGAAAAGGCATTCAGACAGAAGACTGGCTAAACTGTGATGGTTTTCTTCAAACTAGCGTGGATTATGTTTTCGACATAACCGGAAAGATGCCTTTGAAAGAGGCTCGTTTTGAAGGGATTTTTACAGAACATTTTTTTGAGCATTTAACCCCTGACGACACCAAAATATTTTTATCAGAATGCCTTAGAGTACTCAAGCCCGGTGGTATTTTGAGGTTGTCTGTTCCTGATGGAGAGCTTTACCTAAATCGATACTTTAACGATCATGAGTGGATGATGCAGCGAAGACCTGAGGTCAAACCTAGAACACGCATGGCGATCGTAAATGAGGTATTTCGGCAAGGATTTGAACATCAATATTGTTACGATTTTGAAACAATGAAAGTTGTGCTTGAAGAATCGGGATTTAAGGACGTACGTAGGGTTGATTTTCAAACGAGTAGTATTCCTGAACTATTAATAGATCAGGAGTCGCGAAGATTTGAAAGTCTATACGTAGAAGCTACCAAGCCCTAAAAAGTTAGGTAGGGTTTTAAGAGGTTGTTTGAAAAGTGGTTGGCTGTGATTTTAGGCACTTATTGATCCCCTATAACCCACGCCAGTCGCTCCACTTGGGGAGACCCCAAGACCGCGCCCGCTCTCCTTAAAAAAGCTACGGTGTACACACAAGTCCTAGTATGCAAGGGTTCCAACCCTTCCAGCCCCATAAATACCTAAATTTGGAGCAACTGGAAACTCCATTTATCCCGCTAATTTTTAGGGCTAGAGCAACGAAACCAAGTTTTAGGTGTAGATTTCAAGACTTGTGTGTACACCCTAGCTTAAAAAGGGGGGAACCGCAATAAAAGTCCCTTTTTAAGGGGAGACCCTTTAGTGCATAGCGCAGTGTAAAGCCTTCTCTACGAGACGCACTCGCGTTCGCTTAGAGCGAGGTACGAGCGTCTGGGGTTTCCCTTATGAGCAAGTGGCATGGATTTAGGCGAATCTAGAACGTTTTGCTACCGAGAAGAGAACTTTTCAAACATCCTTTAAGGCTTACAATGTCTTTGAAGCATAGAAAGGCAGTTTAGTGTTAATTTTTTGTGGTCAATTTCTAATAGCTAATGTCACCCCTAAATTTATTTATGGGGATGTTAATTTTTTTTTTAATTTTTAATTTTTAATTTTTAATTTTTAATTACCTGAAGGGGTTGACAAACTGGTTATCAAAGTTATTAATGATCCACTTTAAGTATATTTGTTTAGCTGCGAAGCGGAAATAGTAGATGATATTTTACTTATTTGAAATTTTGATTGAGAATTGCAAGCTAAAATAACGAAAACTTATCAAGAATGCTCATGAAAGCATACTGAGTTCCTCAGCAACCAGATTTATGTCAGCATGTTTTACTCATAAACATACATTATGGATTTTGTTCAGGTTGAAACAACTGCGCCACGGATTCTGGAAATTCCCCAGATTGCCTCACCATCCACAGCACTTTCTCTAACCTCTCGAATTCCCAAGGATGCGATTCGTAGTAGTTTAAAGGCCTCCACTACAGATTCTGTCTTAGCAGCGATTTACTCCCTTGGAACTGGTGGGATTTTACTCAGCAATTTTTTGGTGGAATTGGGTGCTAGTCCAGTGGTATTTGGGATGCTGTGCTCTATCCCAATGTTGGTCAATCTTATTCAGCCGTTGGGTGCTTACTTGTCTGAACGTAGCACCAGCCGCTTTCAATATTCTCTTCGGACACACGGAATTGGTCGGCTGCTATGGCTGGTTCTAGTAATCGGTATTGTTGGCGTAAGCTTGGGGGTGATTAATAATCACCAGTTAGTGATATTGACACTCTTGATTGTTCTATTCAGTAATCTTTTGGGAGGACTAGGAGCAGCATCGTGGTTAAGTTGGGTGGCAATGATAGTTCCCCGGCAATTGCGAGGCAGGTATTTTGGGATACGCAATAGTGCTGCTAGCCTCACCAATTTGGTTTGTGTACCAATAGCCGGTCTAGTTGTATCACATTGGTATAGTGGAAGTATCCAAGGCTATGGGATGGTTCTGCTGGTAGGTATAGTGTTTGGGATTGTGGGATTGGGGTGTCAATATTTCCAGGTGGATATGAATCCGCGATCGCAAAACACTTATTATGGCAAGTTACCTCAAACAAATGAGATTGAACAAGAGGTAAAGGAGCAGGAAGTAGGGAGCAAGGCGGATAGTTCAGATGGGGATTCGACACTTCGGCTACGCAGTTCGACTGCGCTCACCGTAAACTCAGTGACCACCCCACCTGTTGCGCCAGCTTCCAGTATCTGGAAAAACTCTAACTTTTTGAGATTTCTGCTGTATTTCAGCTTCTGGGCCCTTGCTGTTAACCTCAGCAGTCCTTTTTTTAACCTCTATATGCTCGACACGCTGGATTTAGACGTGAGCTACGTGACTATCTACAACAGCCTTCAGGCGGGGGCAACTTTGCTGATGCTCATCGTGTGGGGCAAATTAGCAGACAAGATAGGCAATCGTCCCATTTTGATCTGTATTGGGATTTTGGTTGCAGCCACACCATTGCTTTGGCTGGGGATTGGTGCTAATCGCCTTGACATTTGGTTGTGGTTACCCCTGTTACACATATTGACTGGAGGTACTTGGGCGGCGATTGACTTGTGTAACAACAATATACAATTGGCGATCGCACCAATTAAAAATCAGTCTATCTATTTTGCGATCGCAGCTGCCGTTGCTGGAGCGAGTGGTGCTTTAGGCACAACTATAGGCAGCTTCATCATCCAATTTGCTCAGTTTGGAGGCTTACTGGGGTTGTTCGCCCTCTCTAGTCTATTTCGACTAGCAGCGCTTATCCCACTACTTTGTGTCAAAGAGGCAAAGAGAGCATGAGCGAGTAGGGAAGAAGCAGGGAGCAAGGGGGATAAAAATTACCTATTTCCTCTCTGTTGCCAGCAAGAACTGCCCCTGTGCCTCTTCCAATGCCCACTTGCCCTGAGCGAACGCGAGTGCGTCTCCAAGAGTTGCCGAAGGGATGCCCAATTCCCAATACTTTGACTCCTTTCGACTTCGCTACCTCGGCTTTGGCTCCATCAAGCGACTTGTACTGAGCGTAGTCGAAGTAAGTCGAGATGCTCGGTACAAGTCAAGGCAAGTCGCAGTTCGACTGCGCTCACCGTAAACTCAGTACAAGTGCCCCTGCCCAATGCTTTATTCTGCGGCGGTAGAAGTCAAAGACATTGTTTCCCACAACACCATCTGAGGTGTTGTTAGTACAGGCTGGTGTAGGGCAATCAGCTGGGCTAGGGTGTTCTTTAATTGGGTACGGGGTACGATATCATCAACAAAACCATGCAGGAGTAGATCTTCAGCAGTCTGGAAATTTTCGGGTAGTTTTTCCCGCAGGGTTTGCTCAATCACTCGCCGACCGGCAAAACCAATGGTTGCCTTAGGTTCTGCCAAAATGATATCGCCCAACATCGCAAAGCTAGCGGTAACGCCGCCTGTTGTGGGATTGGTCAAAACAGGAATATATAATAATCGCGCATCTTTATGGCGCTGTAGGGCTGCGGAGATTTTCGCCATCTGCATCAGGGAGAGCATTCCTTCTTGCATTCTCGCGCCACCGGAGGTGCAGACGATAACTACAGGATACCGCCGTTGAGTAGCTTGCTCAATCATGCGGGTGAGTCTTTCTCCCACGACGGAACCCATGCTACCACCCATGAAGCGGAAGTCCATAACCCCAAGGGCAATGGGTAAACCATTTATTTGACCTAAACCAGTTTTAACTGCGTCTATTAAGCCAATTTTCTCCTGCATTTCCCGCAAGCGATCACTGTAGAGTTTGCGATCGCGAAATTCGAGCGGATCGGTTGGACGCAAATGCTCGTCTAGCGGTTTCCAGGTATTATGATCTATCAATTGACGGATGCGCTCATCGCTGTCTACCCGATTGTGATGACCACATTCGGTACAAACCATCTGGTTGGCTTTCAGGTCTTTTGTATATGCCAACACACTGCACTTAGAACATTTATGCCACAGCCCATCAGCAATTTCACGTTCTTGGCGTTCGAGGCTGGTAGATCCTGACTTCCGTCGATTTGCAAACCAATCAAATAGAGACTTTAAACCGCGTGATTCTTCGTTGTTAGCCATTTTTTATTTTATTTTAAGTGGGTATGAGGTCGAAAACATGTCAAGCCGTATTGGGTTGTCCTTAGCCTTTTGTCATTTGTCTTTATTAATGACTGATGGCTACATCGTCAAACTACTCTTTTAAGCAATTCAGACCTTAATTTTCATCTTTGGTTGCCAGCTTAACGAAAATACTTATGCCAATACAAGTCTCTTGCTCTTTTTTCAGCAGACTTAAATTATATGGACATACTGACAAAGCCATAAGAATACCAACCTCCAAATAAGATGCTTTCCCCCTCCTACCCAAATCAATGATTCGTATTGTTAGGTTATGAGCAATCAGCATCTGTTGCACTAGTTGTGCTTGCCAACGGTTAATCGTCGTTAACGGATTACGGAAGTCCCCACGTTCAATGTATTCATAAGATGGGGATTGTGAGCAGCTGATGACGATTGCATCCAGGATATATAAGGAATCACCGATTTCTCGGATATTATAGTTAGTGTCTTGACCATCAATGCCACAAGCGAAAACCAAGCTTATAGGTATATGTTGCAAGAAAACCCTTCCCTACGGGATGCTACGCGTAGCTTGCTTCTCCGAAGGAGTAGGGCACAGCTATGGGTAAAAGATTTGGGTCTTGGGAACCAGGACTTCTGCCCTTAGAGGGATGTCATACTAATAGAACTACGGAGTTCTCTTGGGTATTCCCTATGAATTGGGAGAGCTACATTCGTCTAGACGGCGGGGTAGTTAACAAGGGTAATACAAGTCACAAGCTGAATATTATCAAAATATCAAGGGTAGATGGGGTAATGCTGGTTACAGTCACAAATTATAAATATTTATTATGAATGGGCATTGGGCATGGGAAAGAGGCTCCAGGGGCGGGGTGCTGCTCTTGCTGAGGGGAAAACTCTTCTCCCTTGCTCCCTTGCTTCTTCCCCTGATCCCCATGCTCCCTGCCTCCTGCTCCCCACTCCAATTCAAGACGCTGGAAAAAATAACCGTAGGTAGCTAGACAAAATGGCTTCGCCGCTAAATAGAGTAATCACAGATCCTAAAGCCAGAAAAGGGCCAAAAGGCATCTTTTGTCCTAACCTTGGTAGCAATGTCTCTTGACTTGCGGCTTCTCTTTGAGACGCTTTGCGAATGCGTCTACGCATAATTACACTGCTACCAATTAACGCTCCTAGCACACAAGCAATAAAACTAGCCAAGAGCAAATATTTCCAGCCTAACCAGGCTCCCATCATGGCTGCTAACTTGGCATCACCTGCACCCATTGCAGCTTTACCAAAGGCAATTGAACCTAATAGGGCGATCGCATCAAATAGCCATAATCCTAATACCGCACCAACGATAGCCATTATCAGGTGATTTACCAATGCTACAAAACTACCCTCAGGTAGAAAACCAACCACCATTTGAAATAAAATCCCCACCACTAAACCCGACTGAGTAAGTGGATTGGGTAGGGTCATTGTATCTAAGTCGATGAGCGATAGCGCCAATAACCAACTGCAAAAAGCCCAATAGCCTATTGTTAAAGTCGAAACTTGAAATACCAAAAAAATTAGTAAAAAAATTATGCCCGTTACCCCTTCTACCACAGGATAACGGACAGAAATTTTGCTTTTACAATATCGACACCTCCCTTTTAAGGAAATCCAGCCGAACACTGGTACATTGTCGTAAGCTTTTAGCTGGTTTAAGCATTTAGGACAACGAGAAGGCGGCCAAAGAATTGACAACCCAGCAGGTAGGCGATAAACAATAACATTGAGAAAACTACCGATAGATGCACCCAAAGCAAAGACCATTACACTCGCCGGGATGGCGAACAAAATGTCCATATAGTCATTTGTCCTTTGTCATTTGTCCTGTGTCATTTGTGCTGTGTCATTTGTCCTTTGTCAATAACTAATGACCAATGAGCAATGAACTAATGACCAATGACTAATACATGTGGGATTCAATTTGACTTAAGGGCACAAAACACTCTTGAGGTAAAAGAACTGGTTGGTTAGTAAAAATAACCTTACCTCGATGAGTCACACGATTAATTGCTACACCGGAAGGTTGCCCAGCTATTTCGGGATGAACTTCACAGTGAGTATAGTATATCTGCCCAGCAGCTCGGATTACAGCAGGATCAATCAAAGGCGATTGGTTCTTTGGGGCGGTAAAATTTACTTGACCTTGTCGTAATGCGTACACTATCGACTGTTATTTGATTGCTAGATTTCCCTTTAGTCTACCCGAAACTTATAGCAAAGGTTGCCATATTGCCCAGTTTGCTCTATAAAATTATTTTTGTTCAAGAGCCTTAATTAGTGAGTCTCCCATAGCGCGGCAACCAAGGAGGTTTTTTCCTGGAGAATTTATATCCCCGGTGCGATCGCCTTGTTCTAAAACTTGCAATACGGCTTGTTCGATGTGATCTGCCGCTTTTGGCTGGTCTAAAGCGTAGCGTAACATCATCGCCACACTCAAAACCTGTGCTAGAGGATTTGCCTTATCAAGTCCGGCGATATCTGGGGCGGAACCGTGGACTGGTTCAAACACACCAGGCCCAGAAGCGCCCAAACTAGCTGAGGGTAACATCCCAATACTACCTGTGAGCATGGCAGCAGCATCAGAAAGAATATCACCAAACAAATTGCCTGTAACGATGGTGTCGAACTGCTTAGGAGCGCGTACTAACTGCATAGCAGCATTATCTACATATAAATGAGAGAGTTCGATATCTGGATATTCTTGAGAAAGTTGAGTGATGCGATCGCGCCACAGCTGAGATACTTCTAATACATTGGCCTTATCCACCGAACAAAGTTTCCCACCGCGTTTTTTTGCTGCTTCAAACGCCACTCGCCCAATACGCTCAATTTCCGACTCTGTGTAAACCATTGTATTTACACCGCGTTTTTCACCAGTTTCTGTAGCAAAAATTCCTTTGGGTTTACCGAAGTAAATCCCACCAGTGAGTTCGCGCACCACCATAATATCTACGCCTTCTACAATTTCGCGTTTCAAAGTCGAGGCGTCGATTAGCTGGGGCAAAATTTTCGCTGGGCGCAAATTGGCAAATAATCCTAAACCTGCACGTAATCCTAACAAACCTGCTTCTGGGCGTAAATTGGATGGCAGAGAATCCCACTTATAACCACCAATTGCAGCGAGTAATACAGCATCACTGTTACGGCAAGTATCTAGAGTGGCAGATGGTAGGGGTTCGCCTGTAGCGTCAATAGCTGCACCACCGATCAGGGCTTCTTGGTATTCAAACTTCAGATCAAATTGGTTCCCTACGACTTTCAGCACATCTACCGCCACTGCCATAATTTCAGGGCCAATGCCATCGCCGGGGAGTAGAGTAATGCGGTAGTTTTGGGTCATAGCTAGTTTTACTGGGTAAATGCTTGCAGATTAAATATCATACCTAGCAAAATGTACTGATGGAGTTTTTTATTTATTTGGGTGCGGCTCTAATGTAATCATTTGGCTTTGTATTAAACTACTATCGGACTCCTATATCCCTAGTTGAGCGGATCGAAACGCTGCAAGATCAGAGCTATAAACACCACTGGCAAACCTACACCCATGCAAATGAGAGCTTGGATAAATGTTAAAGGTGTGGTGTCAAACACTTGATTCATTATGCTCCACTGACTGAACAGACATTGTAAAATCACCACAGCTACAATTCCGATCGCAGGTGCATAAGCTACGGGTGTGCATTTACCTTGGATTCTCACGACTAGAGATGGTAAAAACTGGGTAATGCTTAACAGGTAAAAGACTTCTGCTGCCACCAATCCATTAATCGCCATCGTACGAGCTAAGGCTTCATTGCCTGTAGTTTGAAGTATCCATTGAAACACCCCAAAAATTACTACCCAATTGAAAACAGAAATCGCTAATATGCGCTTAAGTAAACTACCTGATAAAAGCTTTTCTCTAGGGTTGCGTGGTGGTTGCTGCATCACCTGCCCAGATTTTGGCTCAAAGGCGAGGGGAACAATCAACCCTACTGAACTGACCATGTTCAACCAGAGAATTTGGATTGGTAAGATGGGAAGCACAGTTGCCAGGAGAATGGCAATCAAAATCGTCATGGATTCTCCCACGTTGATCGGCAGCAAGAAGGCGATCGCTTTTCGTAAGTTGCGGTAAACACCACGCCCTTCCTCCACAGCAGCTTCTATTGAAGCGAAATTATCGTTAGTTAGAAGCATATCCGCCGATTCTTTGACAACCTCTGCCCCGGCTATGCCCATCGCTACACCAATATCTGCCTGTTTGAGAGCGGGAGCATCATTGACACCATCTCCAGTCATGGCAACAATTTCACCCTGAGACTGCAACGCTTTTACCAGATGCAATTTTTGTTCTGGGGCAACTCGCGCAAATACCATACCTTTCTCAGCCGCTTGGGTGAATTCATTTTCATCCATTTGAGCTAATTGCTGTCCGGTGAACGCCTGTTCTTCGGTGGAGCAAATTCCCATTTTACGGGCGATCGCAGCTGCTGTTAGTGCATGATCCCCAGTGATCATCTTCACCTGAATTCCAGCAGATTGACAGGCTTTTACTGCGGCGATCGCTTCCTCACGGGGCGGATCGATTATCCCTTGAAGTCCTAGAAATACCAGTCCTCGATCGATATCATGGCGCTCCAAGGAACGCTTTTGAAGGGTAACTTCTTTCCTGGCAAAAGCTAGCACTCGTAACCCTTGGTTTGCCATGCGACCAACTTCCTGTTCCACTGCGGCAGCATTGAGAGGAGCTTGTCCTTGAGCATCAAGCATCTGATCGCATCGTTGGAGAATTGCCTCTACAGAACCTTTGAGATAAATGATATTGAGCGATCGCTTTGCATCTAATTCATGCAAAGTTGCCATGTATTGGAATTGAGACTCAAAAGGAATAGTGTCTATTCTAGGTAATTGCTCTAGATTCTCTTGCGTCAATCCCGCTTTATTGGCAGCCGTAATCAATGCTCCCTCAGTTGGGGTTCCTACTAAGTCCCAGTGTCCATCTCCCCATTCAATGTGAGAATCATTGCAGAGCAATCCTGCTTCCAGGGATTCCCAAAGAGCAATATGTCCATCTGCATTGAAATCAACAGGCTGTTGATTGATCAGGATTTCACCGTCTGGGGCATAACCAATACCGCTAACGGTGTAGTGTTGCCCACCCGCATAAATCTTTTGAACCGTCATCTGATTTTCAGTTAACGTCCCAGTTTTATCAGAGCAGATAACAGTAGTACTTCCCAAGGTTTCCACTGCGGGTAGCTTGCGAATAATTGCCTTACGTCGTGCCATCCGGGAAACTCCGATCGCTAAAGTGACGGTAACAATTGCAGGCAATCCTTCTGGAATCGCGCTGACTACCAGAGCTACACTCGCTTTAAAAACATCAATCCAAGATTCGCCTTGTCCTAATCCAACTGCAAATGTCAGAGCAGCCAAACCTAAAATGACATACAACAAGGTTTTGCTAAACTTGTCAATATTTCGCGTTAGCGGTGTTTTCAGATTTGTGCTGCTTTCAATTAACTGCGAGATGCGACCGGTTTCAGTGGCATCTGCGATCGCCACTACAATCCCTTCTGCCTGTCCAAAACTGACGAAACTTCCTGCATACACCATATTGCTGCGTTCCGCTAACGGTGTTTCCACAGCCAGCGATGCCGTTGCTTTCTCAACCGGAACGGATTCGCCTGTTAAGGCAGACTCGTCAACTTGCAATCCACGTACACTTAATAGTCGCAGATCCGCAGGTACTTTATCCCCAGATGCCAGCAATACCAAATCACCCAGAACAAGTTCAGTCGAAGCCAAACGAGTTTTTTGACCATCGCGAATTATAGTTGCTTCGGTAGTGACGGCTTTGGATAAAGCAGCGATCGCGCCTTCTGCTTTCGATTCTTGAATGTAGCTAATGATGACATTAATTAGGGTGACGGCAAAAATTACTCCTGCATCTATCCAATCTCGCAGCAGCAGCGTTACTACTCCCGCCGTCAGCAAAATATATAGTAGTGGTTGATTAAATTGCTCTAAAAATCGTAGCCAAGGACTTTTTCCACTTTTACCAGTCAGTTGATTTGCACCCATCTGCTGGTGTCGTTTGCTAGCTTCTTCATGGGTCAAACCTGCTTCCAGATGGCTGGCTAACGTTTGCACAACCTTTTGTTCACCCAGAGTATGCCATTCATAGTTGAGTAAATCTTTTGTTGTTTGGGCAAAAGTATTTGTAGCGATCGTATTTGCTGTCATCTCAGTCTCCAAATTGAAGTAACCGTTAAACTAATTCGTAATTAAGACTCATCAGATTTAATATCGATTTCTCTGTTTGAATCTCTACCTTTTTTTCAAATTTGTGTTACTAACGAGAATCTTTTGCTAGGTTCATAAACATGCCACTCTTGCACACCCCAGTAACGGAGAATGGATTCTGCTTGCCAGATTTCATCTGCTGTTCCTTCTACCTTCACCAAAAATTTTTCTTGGCAGGTGGCTGGCTCACAGAGTCTAGCTTGCCTTTCGGGAGCAAACCAACCTTGAAATGCGCCATAAATACTGCCAAAAATCGCACTCGCTCCACCCGCTAGCAGTGTACTCACCACAGATTCAACCGCTAATGCCGGCCCAAAACCGGGAATAACTAATACGCCAAGTCCGGTTGTTAGTGCCAGGAAGCCCCCGGCTGTTCCTCCTGTAATTGCGCCTGCTTTAGCACCTTCGATCGGAGTTATGGAATGTTTACCCGCATTAGCATCCTCGTGCAACTTTTCGTCTTCAGAGTCTAAAGTCAACACAGAAATTTTCTGCATGGGAAAGTCAATCGCTCTGAGTTCATCAAGCACCTGTGTTACAGCCTGACGGGTAGAAATGATGCCGATCGCATTTTTAACTGGACTGAAATTCATCACAACATCTCCTATCAAAATCAGTAAGTTTAAAACGAAGCTTTATTAATCTCAAAATAGTAAAAAACTATAGTTTTCTAGTGTGAGCATGAACCGTATTAGGTAAAAAATTCGTTTTAAACCTCAGTTAGCTTAGTTTCGTTTCTCTGCTTCTTTTCCAGGATTGCTGATGAATGTGAACGAAAAGTGAATAAATTGCTTATCCTACTTAATTTCACTTTTAAATCACATTTATCCCTGAAGCTAAAAGACAACAAAAGTGAATGAAGTAATTGATTATTGGAGCGGATATGAGCTTTAAGAAGATTTTGGTGGCGGTCGATGATTCACCTGCGACTGCAACAGTGTTTATAAAAGCGCTAGAGTTAGCCCAAAGAGATGCTGCTCAGTTGATGATTGGTTACAGCATTGAGCTAGCAGCTTCTAGTCAACTTACTGTGAACTTAGTAGACCTGGAAATAGAAACACAACAGGCACAAAGTTTACTCCAGTTGTACTATCAGAAAGCGAAAATATTAGGCATTATGGCAGAATACAGTTATCAAACAGGAGAGCCTGGGACTAACATCTGTGATTTAGCCCGGAGTTGGGGAGCAGATTTGATTGTGCTTGGTCGTAGAGGACTTAAAGGATTTGCCGAACTTTTAGCAGGAAGTGTGAGCAATCACGTCGTTCATCACGCTCCATGTTCCGTTCTGGTTGTTCAAGGCCAGTAATTCCTTGACAACTGTCTACCAACCGCCAGAATTTTGCTGTTCAAACGTGAGTTTTCTACGAATAGTATTTATTATGCTTTACAAGAAACAATCTAGTTTCCTCGTAGTCCACCAAAAAACTTTGCAGGGTTTATGGTAGGAAAATCAAGTTATTTTCTCCCCCTGCTCCCCCTGCTTTATCTGCCTGCCTTCACCCGTAATTTTTGGGTTGGTCGATTACTAGGACTAGAATACATGGGGTTATTTTTAGCAGGAATAACCGTTTTAATTCTGGTTTTCTTATCAACTCATACCCATGAAAATCTATACTGAAATCGAAATTCAGGCGTCCGATAAGCAAGTATGGAATTTACTCACTGATTTTGCCAGTTTTCCACATTGGAATCTGTTTATTCGTCAAATTAGTGGGTTGCTGAGTGAAGGGGCACAGCTAACTGTTCACTTTCAGCCTCCGGGTACAAATATTATGACCTTTCGCCCGACTGTGATTACGGTAGAATCTAATCGCAAATTGCGTTGGTTAGGGCACTTTTTGATCCCAGGATTATTTGACGGTGAACACAGCTTTATCATTGAACCGCTAGGAAGCGATGTCTACGACGGGCTACGCCTACGCGTCCGCTTCATTCAGCAAGCATCTTTCCAAGGCTTACTAGTACCTCTGCTGGCTCATCGATTAAATATTGACGTTCGCCAAGGGTTTGAAGCCATGAACCAAACATTGAAAACCAAGGCAGAACGCATTAATCAAACTACGACTACTTCATTAAATCGCTAAATCGTTTTTTCAAGTCAACTGCTAGGATCAACCTGTTGAGAGTTGACAGCAGGGCAGGGAGTGAGATAGATAGTCGCCTAGAACATCAATAAGGCGATGTCTGGCGACAAGCCCTTCTCTACGAGAGGCTGCGCCAACAGGTTCGGGAGTGACGCTCCTGCGTCGCTAACGCTGCGCTAACGCAAGACGCTCGTTCGCCCTTGGCGTCTCCCTTTGGGAGAAGACTCGCTAACGCTGCGCTAACGACGGGAACCGCCAGACGCTCACGGACTCGCTAACGCTACGCTATCGCTCTTAGCGTCTCCCCTTGGGAGAAGACTGCGACCCCCTCACCGCTTTGCGTCTACGCACTGATGGTTGATTAGTTTGCAGTCGTTATCTGAAATCATCAGTCATCACTGAACGGGTATATAACCAAGCTCACTATCTTTGCATTTCCCCCTGTTGCATACAGCTTGAAGTCTTTATTGGCTGAATTAGGAAAGAATAAACTGCTTAACACTACGCGTCCATCGCCCGCAAACACTTCTACCGAACTTCGATCCACGAGAATCCGAAGTTTTAAGATGCTATTATTCGTGTCAGATGTCACAACAGGCACCTGAGTGATCTGCGATCTTTCACGCTCGTGGACATTCCTGAAGTATGATACGAGTCGCTGATTTGTTGGCACTGCAAGAGGAACAGAGGCAGACAACCATTTACCGATAAACCCATAAAATTGTTGTTTTAATTCTGAAGTCGATCCACCAGCTTCAGAAGCAGAGCGCGTTAGTGATAGCTCTCCCTTGTCGGAACCAGTACGTCGCCATGCCAACACCATTCCTTGATCTGTATTACCCGCTCGAAGATGAATCTTTATTTCAGAGTTCACTTTGGGCAAACCAGCAACATCAATTGCTATGTCAGCATCGAAAGCAGTGGAACGAAAATTCTGAAGCTCCTCCGGTGTCTTGTTGGTAAGTGGTTTATCCCGCAGCTGAGTAACACGCCCGACAGCAGAATTTCTCAGAACCGCTAGTTCTTGAACCGGAGTTTGAGTAAGCCAATATGTGCCAGAGTCATCTCTAATTAGCCCCACGTCTCGCGGAATACTCAATTGCCCTCGCCATGGCGTTGTAGGAACTTTGTGGGCGTATTGCCAATTATTTTGCCAGCCAGCAACTATTCGTCGTCCTGGAGTGTTAGACCAGGTTTGAGACGCATAAAAATCTGACCCAAAATCTAAAGGTTGAGGCTGTGACTCCTTCTTGAACTGCTTACCATCAAATTCGCCGATTATATAGAGGCTACGTGACGTAAAATATCGTGACCTTTCACATTCCTTTTTGGCGTCAGTGAGCGGCATTCCGGCACTGTTTGAAAGACCCTGGCATGTCACGGGCGAGGGGAACCCTTCGCCATACAGCAGTACCCACTTGGTCTCGTTAGTCTTTGAATTGCTGACAGGTAATTCAATCAGATCTGGGGTTTCGACAAAAGGACTATTAGTGGTGAAGCTGTTGTAGAGGGGAATAGAGGAAAGAAGGTTCCATTGTCTCAGATTTAAAGATTCGTAAAGCTCGACTTTACTTCCAACAGCTAACACCATAATCCAGCGTCCCTTATAAGGAAACACCTTCGGGTCCCGAAAATCTGGCTTTGGAGGTGTTAAGTTAGGCAACACACTCTGCGGGGCTTTAAAGGACTCACCTCCATCGCAGCTAGCAGCAAGCCACTGGTCCTGGAGTGAGATAATAGGAGTATTCTTCGTGAATATCGAAGCGACACAAAGCTTTGAGCAGTTGCAGGCTAGCTGTTTTGCTGCCAAACCATCAACGACCACCGCCGATCCCGAAAAGGGAGACCAAACTTGCTCCTGATCATCACTACTTGGGAGGAGAGCCATCGACGGACTGAACATCGCGTCTCTGCGCTGAGACCAGTGAACCAGATCTGTGCTAACCGCATGTCCCCAGTTTATTGGCCCAGGATCCTGGGAGAAAGGAACTGCCTGATAATACAGATGATACGTCCCGTTTAGGTAGACAAGACCGTTCGGATCGTTCATCCATCCCCATAAGGGGGCAAAATGAAAGAAAGGTCTCCATGAACTTTTGGGATATTCCTGCACATTCAGCCGAACCGTTTCAGAACCTCCCTTGGAGTAATAAGGGTTTGGGGCTATTTTAACCGTCAAGTTAAAGTTCTGATCTTTAGGGACATTGAGAGGCACAGCAACTTCCAGTAAAATCTGCCCTTTTGCTCTGCCCTGTCCAAGTCCTTTTTTACTGAGAAGCCTGACACCAATCCGCGCATCTGAGGAAGCGACCGAGGTCGCAAAATCGATCCCATCTCCGATCACAGTAATACGGCGTGTTTCACCCTGATGAACACTACCACCTCCAACAACCTTTTCGATCGCAGACCGAGCAGGAGCGGGAAAAATCAATAAAGCCGCGGTCGCATAGAGTACAGAAACAGTACGCACCTTCATCGCTCTTCTCCAAACAATATCCCTGCAATTCCGGCTGAAACTTCACCACCTTGACGCAAGGAAGTGGATGGATGCATTACATACATATTAAATTTTCATGGTAAGCATTTAATGCAGTAAACAAAAAATAATACTTTTCCGCTTTCTATGACGCTCCATTCATGGAAGAACGTCACTATTAGCGTTTTCTATCAAGTCAACTGCTAGCATCACCTGTTGAGAGTTGCGAGCAGGGCAGAAAGTGAGATACATAGTCGCCCAATACGGTTCGGTTAAGACCAAAAAGCCTGTAAACTTAGCTTTGTCTTCAGTATGCGTTCGGTAATAATGCAACGGTGGCAAATTCTCACTGATATCCCTTGTCATCAAATCTGTTACAGTGTTTAAAGCCGAATGGCACTAAGAAAAGCTCTAAGATATGTGGAATAAGGACTACAGCTTTTAAAGCTATTTAAAAGTATTGGGATGGTTTAGGCAATTGTCCTTGATGCAGTTTCATGGAAGCGATGCCTACGGCGGTAAACTACGCCAATAAGTTTCATGGAAGCGATGCCTACGGCGGTAAACTACGCCAATAAAGTTCATCGCTCTTAGCGATCGCTGTGCAGAGCCAGGGAATGAGATGTACGGGTTGTGTAAATTTTGTGGTAGGTAGAAAAAGCTTACTCGTTCATGAAATACTTTCACAAGAGACGAGCAAGCAAATATAACTACTACTGTGACACTACAAGTACAAATCCTCTCTTGATAAATTCAGTCAGAGTATGGGATTACCTTTTAAAGAATTGTTACCAACAAGTGCAATTGAGCAAGCTCTGGCAGAGCTAAAAATTAAATATAAGCAGCGGTTATTTGACCCGACTGTAACCTTCTAAAAAACGTTTCCAAATTTATTGCACTTTGCTTAAAGTTATTGCTCATAAGCCTGTTCCAGAACGCCCAGGTCGTAGTGAAGCACGAGTCCGTAAACGCCGCCCGAAAGCTTACCCCTTAATGATCAAACCCCGGCACGAATTACGTAAGCAATTGCAAATTGCTTAAACCACAAGTGTTTCAGCTTTTCTTAGTGCCATTCCACTATGGATGTTTGAAACTGCCGTTGCGTCAAAGGCGCTCTCACCGAAGTCGGCGGACGAAGTGGAGATCGAGGCCGGATAGTGGAGCGCCGACCTCATGCATTGCACCACCCGTTGCGAGGGACCCGAGATCAACCGCGACCAAGCCGGTGCTGTTGATCAACTCCATCACCATCTGTTTGGCTTCCTGGTCGTCGCCGGAAGTGAAGATGACTGTGCGGGGTTTGTTCGGTGAGAAATCCTGTATCCAGGCCATTGGCATGTTGCTGATCGATTTAACGAGCCGCGCGCCAACTGCCATCTCAGCAACCATCTCGCTAGAGGTGCGCCCCTTCAATGCGGCACGCGATCTGGTCACGCCAGCCAGACTAATGTCCGGCACAGCGTCCACATGTGCGTTCGTTGCATCGATCAGGATGCGGCCTCGCCAATCAACTCCCTTTAGAGCATCGGCCACACGTACCCAATTCGTGGCAAGAATGACGACGTCGCATTCGGCAGCCTGTTGCTTCGTCCCCGCGATCGCGCCTGGACCCAGATCAGCAACAAAATCAGCAAGCGTCTCCGGTCCTCTTGAATTTGATACGACTATGCTGTGACCAGCGGTTAACAAATGACGGCCAAACGTACCCGTGACGGTACCGGCGCCTATAAAGCCTACTTTCATGACTAATCTCCTCTCTTGGGTTGGACTTGCGACCGAGCTTGCCGTTCAAGTGATTGCTGCAATCAGCCGAGCTTGACCAGATTCTGAAATAGAAGGCCGCCAGGACGCCCGCCCAGAACATGAAGGGGTACGCCGCCCTGATCGAGGCTTCCGAGTTCGACTGGAGCAAAGCCAAGTTGATTTGCTACGGCCGCAACGGTCGCGCTGGCATCGGCGTCATTGCTCGATACGAACACGGCCTGCCGCTGCCCCTCCACGAACGGATTCGTTCCAAGCTGTTTTGCGGGCAGATGATTGAAGGCCTTCACGAGGCGCGCTCCGACAAACGCTTTGGATACGACTTCAGTAGAGAGGAGACCTCCTAGCTCTTCCGGAGCAACATGAAAGGCATTCGTGACGTCGACAACGATCTTGCCGTTCCACTGCTTGAGTTGCTTCGCCACCTCTTTGTGAGCAGGAAATGGGACAGCGAGGAAGATGATCTCAGCCTCAAAGGCGTCTTGAATGGATTGGGGATGGACGCTGGGACCGAGTTCTTTCTTCAAAGACGCAAGCGTCTCAGGTCCACGGGTGTTTGCGATTCCGACTTCGATATTCTTACGCGCGAAGGTGCGTGCGAGCGCGATACCAATGTTGCCGGAACCAATAATGGCGTACTTCATAAAGAATCTCCAGTCACTCAGCACGTGCTGAGCATTGTTGAGGGTTATTTGTTGTTACGACTGACGCGACGAATCGTAGAGTCTCGTGCGTCAGCCTATTTGAAATTGGGATAGTGACAGATGAGTCAGCCGGATTCTCACTTCGATACTCAATCTTTTTATCAAAATAGTCGATTTTCCAGTACATTTACCTTACCGTTTCCAGCAATTTTCCCAGCAAGCTTTTTCATAAATCGTCATATACCTCGTGAATACTGACTAGAATGGCACTAAGAAAACGCGAAACCATTGTCTGGGGGAGGTGTGGGAGAAAAGAGAATTTGTACTTCCCCCTGTGACCACACTTCCCTGTCTGACCACACTTCCCTCTGTGCTTACACTCCCCACACTCAAAAGCCAGTTACATTAAGAGTTTGCGCTTATCTTATTATCATTGGTGTCACAGTAGTAGTAATTTTGGTTTTGGCTTATTCGTCTCAAACACAGTATTTCACGGACGAGTAAGCTTTTTGTACCTCCAAAAATTCTTGGGGCAATCGTACATCATCTCTTTCTCGGCGAGCGCCTGGATCATACCATTACTGCGCTCTCTGGCATTAAAAGCTGTATCCCCTATTGTGTATGACTTATAGCTTTTCTTAGTGCCATTCGTTTAAAGCCTAAGAAACCACAATTCCATCTGAATGTGATTGAACAAGCGATTGCTAAAGCAAAAGCAGGTGAAGAGCGAAAACGTGCTTTACTATCTCACTTAGTGGTAAGGCATTGAGCTGTACGTATTGACATTCCTTCTACCCCCTAAACGGTTACGTTTCTACTAAGGTTACAAAAATGCTGCTTAAGTTAGGTATTCTGTCACTTGGGTTGGGATTTGCGGCTCATTGGTTTGCAGTTTGGTTTGGCATCAATGCCAAAAGCATTCCCTATCTTGAAGAACTGATGAATACCGCGATCGCACTGGGGTTATACATCAATGTTTTAGGTATTGATAGAACTTTATTTAAAAGAAATCTAGGATTAATTAGTAGGATTTTAGTTTTCGGAGTCCCAATAAAAATCGTGTTGCCTGGTTTTCTTCTGGCTCTTTTTTCACCCAGTGTTGCACCTATAGCTTACTTATGTGCGACAGTGATTGCTCAAATGGATCCAATTGCCGCAGCTAAATCTCTTGATAACAGCAAGATTAGCAGAAAATCGGAGACTATTTTGAGGGCTTGGACTAGCTTTGATGATCCAGTTACTATACTATTTGCTTTTTATATTTTTCTACCACTGCTAGTCTCAAATAATTTCAGTTTTAGTCAATATTTTGTGCGGATTGCTGCTGATATTATCGGCTGCCTTACAATTTATTATATTAGTCGGTTGTTAAATATAATACATAATATGAAAAAATATTTAGAAATAATTTTTATAATAATAATTATTGTCTACAGTGTTTTATCTGATTCATTTATTTTGCCTGCATTTTCTGGTATCTTTCTGAGACCGATTGCATCAGAAAAATTAGAAATCATTATTTCTCCTATTTTTTATTTTAGTGTGATTGTTATTGGTTTATTGTCTACCAATCTCAGGTTAGATTGGTTATCTGGTGGAATATTAGCATTTTCCACATTTTTCTTGGGGCAAATTATTGTCACTTTGCTGTTTATAAAGGAGTCTATGAGCAACAAGGCAAGAGTTATGTTTGGTCATCAAAATGGGATGACTGCAATTCTGCTAACCGTTGCTATTGAAGTATCTGGTTCAGACAAAACAAGAGATTTGTTGTCGGTTACATTACCAGCAATCATTTTAATTGCTTTATTTTACTTTAGTACTAATTATCTTTTAGACCGAATTTTACCAAGCTCCCAAACTTAACAGTTCGGTAACTAAATTTTAGTTCAAGGAGGCTTTCGTAGAGGCATTTGTCTGATTCGATGCTGCTTAATGTCGCCCTGGATAGTGTAACCGCGCAAGATACCATCAATATTAGTCAACAACTTCATAGCGTACTAACTTCCTCACATCCTCACGGGGTAGACCTAGTTCTTGGGCAATTGTCGCTTCTATTTGGCTGAATTCTATTGTTGGAAGTTCTAATTCCAGTCGCTTCAAGATGGGGTCTGCTGTTTCCACTTCTACCTGGGTAATTCTTTTAGTTCGGTTGACGGCAGCGTTAATGAGCAACACATTGACTGATACCCGTGCTTCAATTTGAGTATCTGACTGAAGTTTTTTCTTCGTGGAGTAGGGTCGGCTTAACTCTTGAGCAGCTAGGAAATTACAGCCAAGCCAAAACACAACCGCTACCAGTGGTAGAGGCAACCAAAACTCTAATCCCAGCCCTTGCAGCCAACGTTTACTAATACGCCACACACTACACCTGCTTCTGATTTTGCTAGATCACAGTTCATGTATATCCTAATCAGGTAGACAATCCTCTGAAATCTGACTGATGAAAGACGTTGAGATTGCTTCAATGGATTATTCTAAACAAGCACAAGTGTATAAAGGTGATGAAAATCTTACTGGTAGAGGATGATCCAAAGCAATTAATGCCGTTACAAATGGTTCTCTCTCAGGCTGGACACAGCGTTGATGGTGTCAAGGATGGTGAAACAGCTCAATGGCTTTTGGCTGAAAAAGAATATGACCTGTTGATTTTAGATTGGATGTTACCTCGGATTAGTGGAGTAAGTTTGTGTCAACAGTATCGGGCGGCGGGAAAAACAGCTCCTGTATTAATGATCACGGCAAAAGATACCACACCCGATAAAGTCATAGGATTAGATGCCGGAGCTGATGATTACCTGGTCAAACCGATTGATATCGTGGAGTTCATGGCACGGGTGCGGGCATTGAGGAGGCGATCGCCCCTTTGGCAAGGAGACACCCTCTGGTTGGCAGACCTGCAACTTCATCTTGATACACTAATTTTGGAGCGACAAGGGGCGATCGTATCCCTTTCCAGCCAAGAATTTCAGTTGCTTGAGTACTTCATGCGTCATCCTAAGCAAGTTTTGACTCGTAACCAAATTGAGCAAGCCGTATGGGAGTGGGGTAGTGAGCCAGAAAGCAATGCAATCACCGTTTTAGTTCGTAAACTTCGCCAACGTTTGCAAACATTAGCAGCAGCCGATTGGATTGAAACTGTTTACGGCATGGGCTATCGTCTCAACCCTCCAAAACCATCTTGAAATTTAATAATGGCAACGCAGAGTAGAAATATAGTGTAGTTTAATTACTTGAAAAGCGTTGTAATTACGAATTACGAATTAGTATGAGTTGTGTTTAACCGCAGTCGTCGTAACTTAGCTCGTTGGTTTACCCTTTCAATGGGGTGCATTCTCATTCTCTTTGCTGGAGTCATTTATAATCTTGAGGTGAAAGACAAGCTCAAAGCATTAGATAAACTGCTTTATAAAAGAGCAGAGCTAATGGCAGCCAGTTCGCAGTATCGCTTGTATCAAGGACAAAAACAAGTCGATCTGAGCAATGTACCGCTATTGGGTAGTGGTTCTCACCCTGCTGATATTGAACTGGTGTATATTCGCTGGTATGACCCCAATGGCAAACTCAATCGGTTTTTTGGTACTCCACCTCCAGAGCAGTTAGAAATAGCATCTGAGTTTCTCACGATTAAGTCTGTTGACCAGTTTACAGGTAAGACGCTTTGGCTTCGTCAAGTCACGCTACCTGTTCAAGGAGGAAATTCGGTCATCGGTTATCTGCAAGTTGCTATCCCACTGACAGAAACTCAAAACGATCTCAGAGAATTTCAGTTAATATTGACCCTTGCTGTACCTGTAGCACTGGGGTTAATTGGACTTACAGGTTGGGTACTCAGTGGCATAGCTATGCAGCCTGTTCAGCTAGCCTATAATCAACTGCAACGCTTTACATCAGATGCTTCTCATGAGTTGCGATCGCCCCTTTCTGCGATTTTGACTAATGCCCAAGTTGGGTTATTAATGGCAGCACACCATCCCCAAATCCATCCCTCAGTGGAGAACATCATTGATAGCGCCAAGTCGATGAGTACCTTGGTCAATAACCTATTGCTGTTAGCTCGGCATCAGGGAAAATTAACTCCCGAATCTCTTAAAAAGGTTAATCTTAATAGCTTGCTAGAGAATTTAGCTGTTTATTACAATACTGTTGCTGCAAAAGCGTCGATCGAGTTGATCAGCCATTTACCAAAACAACCTATTGAGTTGTTGGCTGACCCCGATTTGTTGCGGCTAGCTGTGGAAAACTTACTCAACAACGCTTGCAATTATACTCCGTCTGGTGGAACTGTCTGGTTACGCTTAGAACCTCATCCAGATCGGGCAGTAATTCAGGTCATCGATACTGGAATTGGAATTCCAGAGGCAGATTTACCTTACATTTTTGATCGCTTTTACCGGGTTGACACAGAACGTGCCAGAGAAAGCGGCGGATTTGGGTTGGGATTAGCGATCGCTCAACAAATTATCCAGGCTCACGGCGGTCACATTCATGTGATGAGCAACGAGGGTAAAGGCTCGACGTTCCAGATAAAATTACCGCTTATGAGCCATTCCTAAATCACCTTTAAGAGATGATTCATAATGAAAATCTAAACCAAACAGCTATATTTAACGACCCGCTAACAGAGAAGACACTGTTAGCGAATTCAAGTTAAATTAATCCAAACGTGGACTATTACAAATGCATTTTAGAGTTGAGCAAAGCTTCTTCAAAGGTGTAGCTGTCGATTGTTTGACAGGTAGTAGATTACTTCGATGCCTATGGCTACTCCCACCATCAATACTAAAACCCAGACAGTTTGTGGATCTGTTTGCAAAGCAAACCAAATTAACATTCCTAGTGCTACTAAACATATTCCAGCACCTAGAAGTGAAATCCATTGCTTGCTTTTCGTATAACGATGCATACGAGCATTAGCTAAATTAACCGCAGCAAATATTAGGAGAAATCCGGCACTACCCATCGTTGATATCCGACTTATATCAAAGAAATTGGCGATTATGAGAGTGATACCACTAGTAATAAATAAGCCAATTGAAGATTGATCTATGCCATTTATTTGGCTGCCAAAGTCAAACCCTCTAGATTTAGCAATCACAGAGCTAAAACGAGCTGAACCGTAGAGTGTTGCGTTACTAGCCGAGATAGTTGAGAAAAGAGCAGCAATAGTAATCAAAACAGATCCAAATTGCCCCATAATTGGTTTGGCAACTTCAGCCAAAGCATAGTCTTTTGCTGCCAAAATCTGTTCTATTGGTTCTGCTCCCAATGTAACCAGTGCTATTAAAACGTAAAGCAAAATAACGAACCCGATTACAGAGTAATAAACTCGTGGCAAAGTATGCTTGGGATTGACAAGATCCTCTGCTGCATTGGCGATTAGCTCAAAGCCTTCATAAGACAAGAAGATTACCATTGCTCCTGCGAAAATTGACTGTAGCGACGATACTGAGACTGGTTCTAGACGGGAAATGTCGATATGACTACTTCCCATAGTAATGAACAGGATCAAAATCCCTAGTTTGAAGCTGACAATCCAGATTTGAGATTTACCAATATGATTGGCAGTTAGTAGATTTAATCCAGTTGTCCCTAAAATTGCCAAGCTAATCAGTAAATGCTTCCAAATAGGTTGAGTAGACTCTGTGAACAGGCTAACTCCATAACTACCAAAAGCCTGTAAGTAAAAAGAAAGCATGACTACATAGCTAAACCACAGTAGAAGATTCAGTGTCCCACTAAACAGCCCTGAACCAAAAGCCTGGTTTAAGAAGGTTACTGTCCCGCCTCGACATGGATGAGCTACTGAAAGTTTTGCATAAGCATAAGTAGTTATCAAAGCTATTGTCCCAGCGATCGCAAATGCTAGTGGTGCGCCTGTATGAGCTATTTGAATTACAACTCCCAGTGCTGGGAAAAGTCCACCGACAATGCCTCCGACACCTAATGCCCACACAGACCAGAAACCGATTTTTTTGCTTGACACCTGTAACCTCTTTAGGAATAGATAGTCTTATAATCGTTGACCAACAGGCATATAATCAAGCTGAGATTAGGTGGTTGGGAATATAGCAGTTCTCGATCAAATGAGACACATCCTCAAAGTTGAGAGGGTTTATATATGAAGTCTAGCTAGACTTCACCGACATAGAAAGGGCTATAGAAGTATTTGGCAAAACACTATCAGAAATCTTCAGTAGAATAACTGTACTCAAGAGTTCTAAATTAAGAGACTCGACGACGGGAAATGAAGTAAACCCCCAACAAAGCAAGTCCTCCGAGAGTTGTAGGTTCGGGAACAGAGTGAGGTTTAACACCAACAGATGGAATTTTTATAGCAACATAGAACTTTTCAACCTCAACAGGTGGAATTTCAACTGCAACAGGTGGAGTTTTAATCGCAACAGGTGGAATTTCAACTGCAATAGGTGGAGTTTTAACCGCAACAGGTGGAGTTTCAACCGCAACAGGTAAAGTTTCAAGGGCAACAGGTAAAGTTTCAAGGCCAACAGGTGGAGTTTCAACGGCTTTGGAACAATTAGCCGAGCTACCTTTATTAACAATTCCTAATATTGCACTAGCGTCTAAACAGATACCGACTGTGGCCAAATCAGGGATTTGTGCTCCCAGGTCGGCTTTTGCATCAGCTTGAGTACTTTGTTGATCGGCTTTAATGCCAACCGCAGCTTGACCAATGGTTTGGACGATCTGTGTTGGGTTATCCAAGGATGGTAATTTAACTTGACTTGGGTCTTTTACTTGTGCAGTTGTTGTAGAATCGGTTGCAACTCCAGCCAATTGTCCAACGGTAGTATTAGTTATCTCTTGGACTGTAGCTTTAACGCCTTTTGCGACTTCAGCAGTATTAGTAGTTGTGGTTACACTTTGTACTGTTTTAGGAACTTCAGTTTTTGTAACTGGTGTTATTCCAGTTATGAAGTTAGCTGAAGCAGGTGTGATAGCAGAAGATACTCCAAGCAAGCTAATGACAATAACTAAAGCGTTAGTAGAAAGTTGCTTATTCATTGATAACTCTAGGTAAAATCTTTATGTTTGTTTCGCTTCTCATGCTAAGTAGTCTGAGTAGTACTTGTAACTAGCGAATTTACTAGTTTTATTAATTAAATTTAAATTGGTGAAATGACGGCTATTTTTCTTCATTTTCATGAAGAGTTAACAGGCTCAATATTTTTGTTACCAGTATTAACACTTTTTATAAATTAATCTAAAAAAAATATATGTAATCTTGCCATAAATCACTTAGAACACTTAGTCAAATAAAGCTTGATGGATGAGCAACGGTGGCAATACTACTTTGAGATCGGCTATGACGAGGAATTAGCAAAGCATAAGTGAGAAATTGAGTGTTTCTGCGGATATCAGTATTGTCAGCCATTTGAAGTTTATGCTGTTAAAAGGTTGCTATCTCAACACAACCAAACTTTTAATAATTCAACTGCTTGGTGTAGAATCTTTAGTCCTTGGGATACAACAAATTATCTATTTCCTAACTTATTCCATGTATACAAGGGTTCTCCCTTGAAAAACTTGCAGTTTTTCTATTTCCCATTAGGGACAAGCGTTGTTAGTGTTGTTGGTTTTTATTTATTAAACTTTGGATTGTGTAGTTACGGTATTTTGCAAGCTCTTAAACGTTGCTTCCGTAATCCTCAAGCCTCAATAATCAGCAAGAAGCAAAGTTATTTACTAGTAGCTTTTTACCAGTTGATGATCTGGGGATTTGCTCTACAAAATGGTAAAAATAATCACACATGGAATGAACAGGTTGGGAAAAATTTCGTTTTGCTGGCAGTGTACAACTTGGTGTTGATTTTAAGTTTAATTGCAGTTCTTTCCCCTCATCGTCAAGATGTACAAGATTGGGCAAGATATCGACATCAAGAAGTTTCTAGCCATAAGAGTTTATGGCGTGATCTAATTTGGGCCGAAAAAAGCCCTGCACTTGTGGCGATCGCTATTAATTTGACAATTGCTGCTATCCCCTGGTTAGTTTGGCTTTTACTTACATCTGTTGTTGACGCAAACAATGGCCGAACTGAGATTGTTAACGAGATTGACAGATTTAAAGTACTTTTAACTATAGCTTTGTCCATCAGCTTAATGATGATTTACGCTACTATCGCCCAATTGATACTTTTGCTGAAAACTCCTAAGCGTTCTTTCTGGGCAATTGGAACTTTAGGTGCTGCCATGTTCTTACTACCAGTGATTCTAGAAACTATCGGTATCTCGTCGTGGAAACATTCTACTGTATGGATGTTTACACCTTTTCCTTGGGCAGCTATAGAACCCGCTGGGGTGACAACAGTTTTTATGGCACTCTTAGCTGATTTGAGTGTTTTAGCGTTGTTAAACTTTCAGTTGACAAGGCAGGTGAAATTAGCAGGCGAATCTGCTACGAAAGCATTGTTGGCAAGACGTTAGGTAAGTAGTTATCGATAAAGTTATAACCCCGATTTCTTTGAGAAGTCGGGGTTATTGTTTTTCATGAATGATTTAAGACTGCTATATTATCTATTATTTGCCTGTATCGACTATTAAATTTTTAATCGGCACAAGGATCGTAACAATCTGAGAATCATGTTAAATATCCCTACTCAAGACCTACGCCACACAGCTATCCAGTTTTTAGAACAAAGTCCCCCACAGCGTCTACAAATTCTTAAGCAACTGGGTATAGCTCGTTATGAGTTTTTAACCAAAATCCAACTAAACGAAGTAAACATCATCTGTATGATGCGGTTTTTTAAATATCCGAGTCAGCTAAAGTTTCCTAATCTTATGGGAGCAGATTTATCTGGTTTAATTTTAGATGGTGTAAACTTCATCCGAGGAGACTTATCAGGAGCAAATCTACAAGATAGCAGTTTAGTGAATGCAGACCTCTTATTTGTAAATTTTACGAAAGCTGACTTGAGAAATGCAGATTTACGAGGTGCAACTCTGAACGAGACTATTTGGTTAGAGACTCTAGTAGATAACTGTCAGCTTGGTGTAGATACTGGTTTAAATCATCTACAACGTCAAGATTTACAACTACGTGGAGCTAAATTTAATTATTGAGAAGTTGGTAATGAAAACATATAAAATTATGAAATTAAAATTCTTTTGGATAAGTTAATGAGTCTTAATTTGCCCCAAAAATTGATGTTGCTGGGTTCGGGAGAACTAGGCAAGGAATTTGCGATCGCAGCTCAACGTCTTGGTAATTATGTAATAGCTGTTGATCGCTATACCAATGCTCCAGCTATGCAAGTTGCTGATGCTTATGAAGTTATTTCTATGCTCAGTGCTGATGATTTAGAAGCTGTAGTGACAAAACATCAGCCAGATATTATTATACCAGAAATTGAAGCAATCAGAACAGAAAAACTTCTAGAATTTGAACAGCGAGGAATTACAGTTATTCCGACTGCGGCTGCCACTAACTATACAATGAATCGTGACAGAATTCGAGAACTGGCACATCAAGAATTGGGCATCAGAACGGCTAAATATGGATATGCAACAACCCTAGAAGAATTGATTGCAGTTTCTGAGGAAATTGGGTTTAGTAATGTTGTTAAACCTGTGATGTCATCCTCTGGTAAAGGTCAGTCTGTAGTGCAAGATAAGAGTGAAGTTGAGAGGGCTTGGAATTATGCGAGCGCTAATTCTAGGGGAGACAGTCAAAAGGTCATTATAGAAGAATTCATTAACTTTGAAATTGAGATAACTTTATTGACAATTAAACAGTGGAATGCACCCACTATTTTCTGTTCTCCTATTGGTCATCGCCAAGAACGAGGAGATTATCAAGAATCGTGGCAACCCGCACTAATTTCTAAAGACAAGATATTAAAAGCTCAAGAAATAGCCATAAAAGTCACTGATGCTTTAGGAGGAGCCGGAATTTTTGGTGTTGAATTTTTCATTACCAAAGATGAAGTAATTTTTTCTGAACTTTCTCCGAGACCTCACGATACCGGAATGGTGACATTAATATCACAAAATTTCAATGAATTTGAACTACATTTAAGAGCAATTTTAGACTTGCCAATTCCTCATATAGAACAGCTAGGAGCATCAGCCAGTGCAGTAATTTTAGCCTCAGAAAAATCTGATTCTATTGCTTTTGGTGGTGTAGCCGATGCTTTATCAGAAAAAGATGTAGATATTAGATTATTTGGTAAACCTAATGCTCATCCATATCGGCGAATGGGCATAGCTTTAGCCAAAGGTGCTAATGTCCAAGAGGCTAGGGAAAAGGCCACTAGAGCCGCAAGTAAAATCAAATTGCTCTAATTTATTGTAGCGGTCTGTCGAAAAAATTCTGAGAGGTTCGTAGTAAGCACTAAAGTGCTTAAAAAATCAAAACCTAAAGTGCTTACTACAAACTTGCTTACCAATCAGTTTTAATTTGACAGACGAAGAGAAGCAGTAATCATTAAGTGCAAGCCTAGAGGATGTTTTAAAAGTTACCTTACAGAATATTCAGAAGGCTTTGGAACTGAGTATTGGAGATAAAATCAGGCTGGCTGTGTTTTCTGTTGGCGATCGCGTCTCCTACCTCGTAACACCGTAAAGCAAATCACCAGAGGCGACTGGATTCGGCTGATTCAGGTAATTGTAAACAAGCTGGGAAACTTGACGAATAAAGTCTCTCCCCCTGCTGTCCTTATACGGACGGGTGACAAAAATAGCCGCCAGGTAGCGCTTACCATTGGGCATAGTAACAAATCCCGCATCGCCAATGAGAAACCCGATATCTCCAGTTTTGTTAGCGATGACAGCACCTTTCCCCAAACCTGCGGGAAGCAGTGTGTGAATTGTGGTGTGGCGCAGAATATCTAAGGCTTGTTCTCGACTCTGTAAAGAAACTAGCTTGTTATTCACAACTAAAGCCAGCACCCGCGCCATATCTTCAGAACTTGTGGTGTTGGTTCCTCTCAAGTCAGCCAAAAGATGCCGAATTACTGTATCTTTCAGTCCCCAAGCACGGAAGCGCTGATTTAGTCGCGCTGCTCCACCTAAGCGATCAATAATCATGTTAGTGGCGGTATTGTCGCTGATGGTAATCATCTTAGTGATGGTTTCCAAAGCTGTGTACTTCTTACCAACTCGCTCATACTGCATAATTCCAGAACCATTGGTTACTAAGTCACGCCGCATGGTGAGCATTTCATTTAAGCTGACTTTACCAGCATCTAAATCTTGGAAAAAGGTGATGAGAATTGGCAATTTAATCGTACTAGCAGCTGGGAAAACGCGATCGCCTCCAATATCCAGATAATCCCCAGTATCCAAATCCAGGAAAAACATTCCTGTTTTCAGAAAACTGTAGCGATTCATCAAGGCTTTAATTTGAGGTTCCAGCACTTTCATCGGTGAATGCATCGGAACTACGCCAGCAAACAAAGTGCTATTATCACTGACTGTAACTCCAGGTAAATCAATTACCAGACGGGTAGGGTTGGTAAGTAGTTGCACTTTAGGTTGAACATTCTCATCTGTGGTGAAGTCCAGATGATTACGATTGCTATCAAAATGCCAATTAGCGATCGCAGCAGCTTTGACACTGGAGCCAAACAAAAACAAACTTAAGAAGCTGGGTAAAAGCCAGCTAAATTTTAAAATGTTTTCTTTGTGTGTGAGGAGCATCGGTAATCGCATTGTGTGTGAGGAAGATTCTAGGAAAACAAAAACCGCTCACCATTAAAGCACAATTATGAAAAGTTTTGTAAATATGGAAACACTGGTTTACTGGTCTCTATTGCTACCTTTATTTATATTTTCCTGTACCCCTCATGAGGATAGAAAATGGATGGATTCGCTGACACAACATTGACATCATAATGACATATCTAAAAAGTATACAATCAACTATACTTTTAAGAAATCACCATAATTTATGTTTAATAATTGCGCTGCTCACAAATTTAATATTAATTAATTAAGTATTAACCAAACAATTGCTATGGTAGGATTTTTTGTTGCATAAGATATCTCAAATCAGTTCTGACCTAATTAGGTAACTAAAAAAATTAATGTGAGGTGAAAGTGAAAGTTCTTAACATGTATAAAATTAGTCTAGCTTTGGTATTCTTAGCTACACCCTTATGTATTTTTCCTCTGAGAATACTTGCACAAACTCCAAATTCCAAACAGCCAGCAGTTATTATTAATAGTGGCTCTACAAATACCTGCAAATATACAATTCATGTATTGCCATCCGGAAAAGCAACTTACACTGTTTGTGACAGAAAAGGTGCAGGTGAAATAAAAGTGAACACAGCTACGAAGTTTTTTAATGATATTTCAGTAGCTAAACCATTGTCAAAATTACCATATAAAGCATGTGCAAAATCTGCTTCGTTCGGTACGTCAACTCAAGTCAGGTATCAATGGCAAAATTCTCCAGATATTAGCTGTCCAAGTAATGATTTGAGAGTGACAAATCTGTATAATGACGCTCAAAGCATTCAACAGCAATTGAACTTTTCAACTTCCAAAAATGCACGTTAAAATCCTAAATCTACGGCAATGCGGTGGGCGCAAGCAAACCCAGAAAAAGCGACTGCATTTAATCCTTGACCCGGAAACGTACTATCCCCTACACAATAAAGTCCTGGAATAGCTGTGCGATTAAAAGGCATGTTCAATAACCCCCACAACTTGCGCCGGGGAATTGGCCCATAAGTGCCATCCTGACGACCCAAAAAGCGGCGATGGGTGCGGGGTGTCCCCACTTCCAGATAATCCAATCCAGCATCTAAGCCTGGAAAAACCTTCTCTAGGCGATCAATAATTCGCCAAGCTGCCTCTTCTTTTTTCGCTTCGTACTCACTCGGAGAAAGTTCTTGCCAATCATCTATCCAGTGAGGCGTGAAGGTATGAATGATGTGATATCCATTTGGCGCTAAATCTGGATCAAGCAATGTGGGAATCGAAACAAAAACTGTGCCTTCTGCTGTTGTCATCTTTTCCCAATCTTCCAGCAAAATATGGTGACACTCTGTCCCCGCAGGTAAAACTGACTTGTTTACCCCGATGTGCAAACTCAAGAAGCTTGGAGATTTTTGATAATTTTGTTGCCATTTTTTTTCATTATATGGCATTTCTTCTACTGGTAATAATTGTTCAAATGTATCCCAGCGTGTAGCATTAGAAACTATGCGTTTACCCTGATATACTTTACCATTAGCCAGTTGCACACCTACCGCTTTTCCCTGTTCTGTGAGAATTTTCGTGACTCTAGCTTGGTACTGAATCTTACCTCCAGCCTTCTCTAGACCTTCCACCAGTTTTTGGGCAATTTGTCCTACCCCGCCTTTGGGATAGTTCACTCCGCCATAATGCCTGTCAGAAAAGACCATACCAGCATTAATCATTGGTGTCATGTCTGATGGAACCACCGACCAGCAATAACATTCCATATCGATAAATTTCAATAATTGCGGGTCTTTAATGTAGCGCCGCGCCACGTCCCCGGCATTTTGGGGCAGATACTTAGCTAAACCGAGACACGCCAAAGGATGTTGGAAAAATACCCGCAGTAGATACCGAGGTTCTTCCAACGACAGCAAATCCATGCTATTGAGACACTTGAATACTTTTTGGCATTCGTCATAAAAGCGACGAATCCCTTGTTCTTCATGGGGAAAATGAGCAGTAAGATTTTGCAAAAATTTTTCATAAACCCGGTCAACCTTCAGGTTTAAACCTTGGGGTAGATGATAGTGAATCTGCACCGGATCTGCGATCGCTTCTTGGCTAACATTCACAGCTGACAAAGCGCGGGTGAGTAAATTAGTAGTGCCGTTCTGTCCCAGCCCAAAAATCATCGATGCGCCAACATCAAACCGATAGCCTTGGCGTTCAAAATAACCAGCGCTACCACCTGGAATCAAATAACGTTCCAGTACCAGCACTTTCGCTCCCTTCGCTGCTAACTGGGTCGCTGTTACTAATCCGCCAATCCCAGACCCAATCACGATCGCATCAATAGTCATTTGTCATTTGTCCTTTGTCATTTGTCCTTTGTTATTTGTCTCTTGTCTTTTGTCTAGAGTCAATCAATATTTACTAATGACCAATGACCAATGACCAATGACTAATCAAAAAAAAGAGGGACGAACCTGCTACTGCTGGCTAATCCCGTCTGCCGATCCTTAAAAGAGAGGAGAACACTGTATAAGAATATAACCTTGATTGAGAATTAATGTCAACTACTAATGAAAAATTTTATCAATAAACTTGAGACTGTTAATTATCAGCTGTCAGCCGGATGCAGGAAAGAGTATTATGGTGTTTCAGTTCTTATACAATAAAAAAGCCCTTATTTCTGGCTATGACGCTACAATTGCGCGTTTATGTTCCACCCCATCCCCTGATAAAACACTGGCTGGCAGTTGCCCGTGATGCAGGCACACCTTCAGTATTATTTCGTAGTGCCATGACTGAGCTGGGAAGATGGCTGACTTATGAAGCTGCGCGAGACTGGTTACCGACCCAAGAAACGACGGTGCAGAGTCCCTTGGATACCTGTCTAGCAACCGTGATTGATCCGCAGATACCAGTAGCAGTAGTGCCGATTCTGCGGGCTGGACTAGGATTACTTGAGGGAGCGCAGACTTTATTGCCTTTAGCATCGATTTACCATCTTGGTTTGGCGCGAGACGAAGAGACACTGCAACCTCATTGTTATCTCAACAAGTTACCAGAAAAATTTGACCCCCAAACACGAGTGTTAATTACCGATCCAATGTTGGCAACAGGAGGGTCGATGATGGCGGCAATGGCAGAATTGACACAACGGGGTGCTGCTCCAGCCTTGACCCGGATTGTTTGCGTAGTGGCGGCTGCACCAGCTTTGCAAAAATTGAGTACAGCTTATCCAGGTTTAATAATTTACACGGCGACTATTGACGAAAAACTTAACAGCAAGGGGTATATTGTACCGGGATTGGGAGATGCAGGCGATCGCATCTTTGGGACTTAAGCTACTATGCAGCTAGGGCAGGAAAATAGCATAACTACTGTAAAAGTTGCAAGGTTTGTTGAAGGCGGTAAAGATATGAGTCAACGAGATGGTTTTGGCAGTGGTTTTGTAGCAGGGGCGTTTGTCGGTGGCGTATTTGGTGGTGTTATCGGGGCACTGATTGCTTCTCGACGCAATCCAGAGTTGCTAACAGAGGAGGAGACACTGACGGATAGCCAAGCCGAAGCGAGGAAAATAGCAGCAAAGCGGCGTCAGATGAAAGCCTCAGAAAGCGAGAACATCGGTATAGAAACGGCTAGGCGATCACTAGAAGATAAAATTGCCCAGCTAAATGCCACAATTGATGATGTGCGAAAGCAACTGGGAAATGTTAATGGCATTTCACCCCAAGCAACTAATGACCGCACCCTCACTAAAGACTCCTGAGGTTTGTTCAGGCGTGGTAAAAATGTCAAGTGTGGTAAGTGCTAAATCCGCAAACATCATGACATGGACTAAATTAAAATTAAAAGATAAGACCGCGTTTGACACTTAGTAGGAAACAAAGCTATCCATGAGTTTACTGATTACGACACTAGTTACATTTGTCACCTTTTATAGCTATTTGCTAATTATCCGGGTTTTGTTGACCTGGTTCCCAACAATCAACTGGTATAACCAGCCATTTGCTGCTTTAGCCCAGATAACCGACCCTTATCTAAATCTATTCCGCTCCATTATTCCCCCATTGGGCGGTATGGATTTTTCTCCGATTTTAGCTTTCTTAGCGCTCAACTTAGCTGGTGGTTTTCTGAGAGCCATTCCTTATTAACTATCCTGCTATCTATTGGTACAGGGATTTTGATTAGTACCTCAATAAAAAATTTTGTAGAGATGCAAATTGTAAAAGCGTCTCTACAATTTTTATAGTGAGGAGTTCATCTATCGCAATCAGAAAATCGAGTGAACGCTCCATTTTTTATACTACCGTCTAATCGAAAATCTTTTCGGCAACTAGGTTCCAACCTCGATCCAGAAACTCATAATTATACTCAATTACCGCTATTGTCATTTCTTGGATTAGCAACGATAAGCTTTTTTGGGAGTTGCAAAGTGCGGCTTCAGCGCGTTTGCGATCGCAGCAAATTCTACTAAAAATAAGGGCTGATCTATTTTGGAATCGTTGATTACAAAGATACCGTAATCAACCTGAATCTACTTCATTGACTATAGTACAAACCTGTTGTCGTCAAGAACCCTCTATCATTAATTTTTTTTGTACAAGTTTTCATGGCTCAGTCTGATGATTCTCAACTTTGTCTGTCTCTAATTCCGAAATCTTATACTCTCAGCCTATTATTAGAAAAACGGTATTCACACGGGAGAAAATACTCTAATTAGGGAAACCTAACAAATGTGGAGGGTGCTAAAGTACCGCGTCCTTTTTCCTCTTTGGTTGAAAGCCAGTCCCGTGAGGTTTTATGAAACAGATCAAAGATAAAATTACAAATAAATTAGAGCGACTATTTGAACAACGGTTAGTGCCTCGTTTGGTACGGTGGGGAGAATACCTAGAAACAAAAATCAGGCGCTACAAGCATCAAGAGCTAAAGAGTCAATTAAAATTTTGTGGATCAGGTCTAAGATTTAAGCGAGATATTAGAATTGACCATCCGCAAAATGTATTTCTGGGGAATAAAGTCTACATCGGCCCCGATGTCTTATTAGATGGTCGTGGTGGAATCACAATTGGCGACAACACCACAATTGGATTTAATGTTGTTATCCTCTCAGCAAACCACGACTATCAAAGTAATGATTTGCCATATCAACATAATGTCTACATTCATAAACCTGTTGTTATTGGTCGCAATGTTTGGATTGGCGGAAATGTCCTAATTGTTCCAGGAGTTTCCATTGGAGATGGTGCAATTGTGGCGGCTGGTACGGTTGTAACTGCTAATGTTGAACCTTTAGCAATTGTTGGAAATCAACCTATGAGAACAATTAAATACCGCGACAAAGAACATTATGAACAACTTGCAAACAAGCAAAACAGTCAACCCCCTTCGGAGTAATTCATGGCAACTTTTCAGGTTTGATGGTTGAAATTTCGCGAGGGTAATGGCTGGAGTAGACTTTCTGTCCCTAACTGCACCTCGATCCGATGACGAATATAACTATCAGTAAGGGAACCTGTGCCCAATATAGTGCGTTTACTGCTCCAGCTTTCTCGAAATTTGACTCATGCTCAACAAACTCTAGCAAAGCTTCATTGACAAGACCATGACCAAAAGCAATAACACATGGCTCTACAAATGAACGATTAAAGCTGGGATTGATTTCATAGACAGCAGCACGGATTAGAGGAGAAAACAGCATTTCTTTAAGGTGCTTGGGAGCAGATTTAGTTACTTTGTTGACCATGAAGACAACAAACAATTTACGTTGTTCATCTCCAAGTGCTTGGATAAACCAATTGATATCTTCTTCAGATGCACTTAAAAAATGCTGCCTAATCTCAGACCATAAACTTTTCAGAGTTTAATCACCCAAATCAGTTATCAGTGCTGCTAGGTAGCGTACACAATAATCATCCCAGCTATTATTTAGTCTGCCCATATTGTTAGAGAATAAAAGCGATCGCCTTCAGGATAGCTTCACTTGAGTACATCAACCTAAACTAGAGGCAGTAATAGTATTCGCACGCTTAACCTGAGGTGTAGCAACCATCAGCATTCCTGCGGGTGCAGCTATAGTTAATCCACGGCGCACAGGATGCACAGGACGTTTGTTCAGTAGCGATACTTGAAGTTCTGACAAAATAGTTGCTAGGACGATTTTCATTTCATACTGGGCAAATGCCATGCCAATACAGCGACGATTCCCGCCACCAAAGGGTAAATATTCATAAGGTGAATATTGTCTTTCTAAAAAGCGTTCTGGTTTGAACTGCTTTGATTGTGGGTAAACTTCTTCTCGATGATGCGCTAAATAAATACTGGGGACTATTGCTGTCCCTTGTGGCAGTCAGGGTAAGCGCGTCTCAAACACTATTGACAAGCGGATTCTGAGGCATGATC
>NZ_CAXTNP010000040.1:0-35720 GCF_964245575.1 uncultured Nostoc sp.
GATCAAAAGTCGCTTGATACTGGGCTGAGGTCAATCCATGTCGCGCCTGCCAAGCTGAACCGTCAGACTTTACCCAAATAGCGGCATATCGGTCTTCTCCGTTAGCTATTGCTTGTCTTATGCCTTGAGGACTTCTCTGTAACTGGATGACATTTTGACCAAGTACCTTTGTCTTTGTCTCGGTCTTGCTGACAATATTAGCAAAGTTGCTGGGAGCAGCAAAAGCGGAACTGACTAAAGTTAAAAGCAATACTGCACTAGAGGCAGTATATGTTAAAGAGCGCATGAACATAATTAGTGAACTAAAACTATAACATTGGGTTTTTGGGCTGCACTAACTAAATAGATTGGCATTTGTTTTTTTATACAATACCCTCTTAGCAGTGCTAGCAATTGTGGATACCCTCGATTTACAGACGATTCCGGAAATCCTAATACTGATGTTTCTTGATAATAAGTACACATTTTTTATACTTGAACTTGAGTCTAGAAGACTTAGTATCTTAAAATTACCTATACTTAAAAAAAAATATTTTGAGGTCTTGAACAGAAAATGATTTATTGTCAGGAAGCGCTACACGTAAAATGTTAGGTCTACCGATGGATGCAATGATTGGGATTAAATTAAGTAACCTAGAAAAGCCCGTAGTGTTTGCCCGTTGACCCAACGACAGAAAGTCGCGGCTATCCAAACAAAGCCTGTCAAAGCAGGTTTGATCATCTTTAAATTGTATTTGCTAGGTATTTTGTAATAAGTCTAATGACCCAGATTAAGCCTGAAGTAAAACGTACAGAAGAACTGCGCCAGTTATTGCAACAAGCAAGCTATGCTTATTACGTCCTAGATGCTCCAATTATGGAGGATGCAGTCTATGACCAGCTATATCGAGAATTGCAACAACTTGAAATTCAATATCCAGAGTTGACAGCACCCGATAGTCCGACTCAGCGCGTGGGTGAGAGACCAGCAACGCAGTTTACCTCGGTGCGGCATAACATTCCCCTGTACAGTCTGGAGAATGCGTTTAATATCGATGAGTTGCAAGGGTGGGATCAGCGCTGGCGGCGACAAGTACCGAAAACTGACTCGGTGGAATATGTCACTGAACTCAAAATTGATGGTTCTGCTTTGGCTCTTACCTACCAGAATGGCGTTCTAGTTAGGGGTGCAACTAGGGGTGATGGGGTAACGGGTGAAGATATCACCCAAAATGTACGGACAATTCGCTCAATTCCCTTGCGTTTGAATTTTGAAGGGTTAGAAATTCTAGAAAGGGTGGAAGTACGCGGCGAGGCGTTTTTACCGTTGGAAGTATTTAAACAAATTAACCAGGAAAGACAAAAAGCAGGTGAGCAATTATTTGCCAATCCCCGTAATGCCGCAGCTGGTACACTTAGGCAACTAGACTCCCGCATTGTCGCTAAACGGCGGTTAGATTTCTTTGGCTACACCTTGCACATTCCTGGTAGAGATGACACCAGTATTGCCAATACCCAATGGGAAGCATTGGAGTTGTTGAAAAAGATCGGTTTTCGAGTCAACCCCAACCATAAACTGTGTGCCTCGATCGCAGAAGTGGCAAAATATTATGAATACTGGGATACGGAACGGCTGAATTTACCCTACATGACTGATGGGGTAGTAGTAAAGCTGAATTCTTTTAAACTTCAGGAACAGCTAGGGTTTACGCAGAAATTCCCTCGCTGGGCGATCGCTCTAAAGTACGCAGCCGAAGAAGCACCCACTCGTGTAGAAAATATTGCTGTGAATGTCGGACGAACGGGGGCGTTAACGCCGTTAGCCGAAATGCGCCCTGTGCAACTGGCGGGAACAACGGTTTCTCGCGCGACTTTACATAACAGCGATCGCATTACTCAATTAGACATTCGCATTGGCGATACTGTCATTGTCCGCAAAGCTGGGGAAATCATCCCAGAAGTGCTGAGGGTACTCAAAGAACTCCGTCCCTCTGACACTGAACCTTTCGTTATGCCCACCCATTGCCCAGTCTGTGGTCAACCAGTGGTGCGAGAATCAGGTGAGGCGGTAACTCGGTGCGTCAATGCTTCCTGTGCAGCGATTCTCAAGGGTTCCATTGAACATTGGGTAAGTCGTGATGCTTTGGATATTAAAGGCTTGGGCGAAAAGCTGGTGCATCAACTCGTTGATAAAAGTTTGGTACATTCTGTTGCCGATTTGTATGAGTTGACACAAAGCAAATTGTGTGCATTAGAAAGGATGGGTCAAAAGTCGGCAGAGAAATTGGTAGATGCGATCGCTCAATCGAAAAACCAACCTTGGTCAAGGGTATTGTATGGTTTAGGCATCCGTCACGTTGGCAGTGTGAATGCTCAATTGTTGACTCAAAAATATTTCACTGTAGACCAGTTAACGACAGCAAAGCAATCAGATATTGAAGGAATTTACGGTATCGGTGCTGAAATTGCCCAATCTGTGTACCAGTGGTTTCGGATTGATGCCAACCAAAGGTTAATAGAACGCTTGCAAGCAGAAGGATTGCAATTAGCTGCTACAGAGGAAACAAAAACAGTTGGTAATCAAAAGTTCGCAGGTAAAACTTTTGTAATTACGGGAACATTGCCAACCTTAAAGCGAGATGAAGCGAAAGCTTTGATTCAAAAAGCTGGTGGTAAAGTGACTGAATCAGTGAGTAAAAAAACAGATTATTTGGTAGTAGGAGAAGATGCAGGTTCCAAATTAGAAAAAGCGCTTTCCTTGGGAATTACGCAATTAAGCGAGCCGCAGTTGTTGGAGATACTGGAGGATTGATGCATATCTGGCTAACTCGTGACACTCATATCAACAAATAATTACTAATTGTTAACATTTATTACGCTTTCACTTTAATATTGATACAGATGGCAAGCTGTTCTGAAAAATTTAGAGCTTTACTAAATAAAACCAATGTCTGAACAAAAGCCCATAAGCCCGTGGAACTACAAACCTTGGTGGTGTCAGCCTTGGTCTATAGTTCTCACAGGTGTAACTCTGATTGGTGGTAGCTGGTTACTATTTAAAACTATCTGGCTAACAGTTCTCGTCTCTATCCCTGTAATGATATGGATGGGATTTTTTGTGTTGTTTTGGCCACAACTAATGATTCGCAGTGGGATTTTGGAGTCATATAAGGACTAAGTACAGCATTTCATTAATTCGTAGCGAATTAAATTTGGCAATACCCTGCAATGCCAATGCATCGGCTAACAATGCCAACGCATCGGCTGACAATGCCAACGCATCGGCTGACAATGCCAATGCATCGGCTGACAATGCCAACGCATCGGCTAACAATGCCAACGCATCCGCTAACAATGCCAATGCGTCCCCTTGCATTAAAAACGCTACGATTTTACGCAAAGCTGTACTAAGGAATGAGGATTAAATTAGCTCCATAACTTTTTTCTGGGGGCATAGCACTCAAATGCTTCTATGCAGGAAATCTGGAAGTTAATAAATCCTCATTCATAATTCGAGTAAAATGTCCGAATATTCCCATGTTTAAGCTAATCGTCAGTCATTTTTCCAGACTGATTCGCTTGTAGTAAGCGGCTCTAGCCCTGGTTTTATGCAACTTAAATGCTCATTAGCTTATCGCCTAGTTGTTTGACAGTTGCATAAGTCCTGATTAAGTAGATTGCTGCAATCCATAAAGAGCTAGATCGAGAGTACCTGCTGGAGCTGAAGAATAACCGATATCTAGAGAAACACTAGCTTCTATCGTCTGAGGACTACCAATTATAGGAGTTGTAGCATCTGCTGCAAAAGCCCTATCTGCTGCTTTAAACACCAAAGGAGATGGGCTAGGATTGCTAGCTGAGTTAATATCAATGTCAATAATCTTTCCGGGGGTTAACTGCAAGGTACTAAAAACAGCCCCAGCCTGAGCTTGGGCGTCTTTAACCGCTTCGCTAAGAACCTGCAAGCGTGCCTGTTGCAATGCTTCGTCTGAGGCAGTGAAGCTTATATTCTGTATTAGATTCGCGCCTGCTTGGATAGCTTTGTCAATTGCTGCCCCAGCTTGATTTGTTGGTAATTCAAACTGAAGTGTGTTGAGTCCTCTAAAGCCGGTTAGAGTTTGAGTACCATCTTCATACTTATAGACGGGATTTAGTTGAATAGATGTAGTTTGAAGTTCTTGCGCCCCAAGCTTTTGCAGCACATCAACTACTGCTGTTGAACGTTGAGCAACTTCTTCTTGAACTTCGGTTGCGGTTTTTCCCTCTACTTGAATCCCCAATTGCACGTCAGTTAAAGTAGTGGGAACAGTGACCTTTCCTTGACCAGTAACCTCCAATATCTGAGCAGTGTTTGGATTAGTGCTACCAGTCAGGGGATCGAGGATCGCAAGAGCCTGCTTAATCGCACCTGTGAGATTATCAGTAGCCGAAGCGAGAGTGCCTGCTGGAGCTGAAGAATAACCGATATCTAGAGAAACACTAGCTTCTATCGTCTGAGGACTACCAATTATAGGAGTTGTAGCATCTGCTGCAAAAGCCCTATCTGCTGCTTTAAACACCAAAGGAGATGGGCTAGGATTGCTAGCTGAGTTAATATCAATGTCAATAATCTTTCCGGGGGTTAACTGCAAGGTACTAAAAACAGCCCCAGCCTGAGCTTGGGCGTCTTTAACCGCTTCGCTAAGAACCTGCAAGCGTGCCTGTTGCAATGCTTCGTCTGAGGCAGTGAAGCTTATATTCTGTATTAGATTCGCGCCTGCTTGGATAGCTTTGTCAATTGCTGCCCCAGCTTGATTTGTTGGTAATTCAAACTGAAGTGTGTTGAGTCCTCTAAAGCCGGTTAGAGTTTGAGTACCATCTTCATACTTATAGACGGGATTTAGTTGAATAGATGTAGTTTGAAGTTCTTGCGCCCCAAGCTTTTGCAGCACATCAACTACTGCTGTTGAACGTTGAGCAACTTCTTCTTGAACTTCGGTTGCGGTTTTTCCCTCTACTTGAATCCCCAATTGCACGTCAGTTAAAGTAGTGGGAACAGTGACCTTTCCTTGACCAGTAACCTCCAATATCTGAGCAGTGTTTGGATTAGTGCTACCAGTCAGAGGAGGGATGATCACAATACCCTGCTTATTCACAACTGTGAGATTATTTGTGTCAGCCATCTTATTCTCCTTGCTTAAATGATGTTTGAAACCTGTTGATGTTTTAAAAGGATGTCTGAAAAGTAAGAAAGCTCACTCACCATTATCCTGTCAGTAGAAAAAATACTTAAGGATGACAGCGTGACGAGAGCCATGAATCCATCGTACCTAATTAACTTTCATCGCCGCAGTGGGAATTGCTATCAGGACTGATTCCAGTAGTTAGAAAAGGCAGTAGAAAACGCAGTGTTGACATGTCAAGTAGTGAATGCAATCTTTTAACGCCATCTGCGACTTAATATTACTATGACTTACGCATCAGTAACGAAAAATCAAGGGTTTGGGCTGGGCATTGGCGATCGGGCATGGAAAATTCACCGATGCCCCATTCCCTATGCCCAACTCAACGAAATAATTGTACTGCGTAAGTCCTGATTACGTAACAAGTTTGTCGAATTTAAGAGGGTCATAATTGTAGCAATTAAGGCACTGTTACCATCTGCTACGCCGAAACCAAGTGAATTATTTTCCAGAAATATATTTATCAGATAATGGGTGAGTCTTCTTCAGGCAAGATTTCATCTATGCTGAGTACCCACGGTATACCTTTGTCAGCCGGAGGACTAACAGTAATCCTACCTCTGTTAGTAAATCTTTTTAACATGTTAGTAAATTGGGGAACAGTTTTCATGATGTTCTGATAACTTTCTATATCAGGGCAAATCATGATTAACATTAGAATCCCACTATTAATTTTGAAACACCAATGGCAACTTGACAACAAGATGCGTGTGATGCGTAGACGCAGAGCGGCTTTTCGTCAGACATCGCCTGCCAAAAAAAACTTTTTCTTTGTTGCTTCTTCGAGTTGTCTAAACAGTATTTAAATTAATTGAATTGTTCGATTCTAAGGCAAATCATCTGGAGAGAGATACGGCTGATTCATAAGATTTTTGTACTGTTTAATAAATTAAAAAGCTAAGGATTTTGCATAATTAATATGACACAATATTTAATTTTTCATAATTCTTGCTTTTGTGTAACAATCCACATCAAGTCTAACCACAATTTAGGATAAACCTTTTTAATCTGCGATTTGGTATCGTGTAACAAATTTGTAGCATTCACGCAAACAACTTCAACTAGACCCAAATATTCTGCCACTTCTATCAGTAAATTTTTTTCTGCTACTACAGCAGCAATCAGTCTGTCAGGACAGTAAATCCTTATATATTTGGCATGAGGGATATACGCTCCTTTTGATTTAGAATTCAGCACTTTTATATAACAGTACTGTAGTAATTTCCACGCTCTTGGGTGAGTTTGCTCAATAATAAGGGTAAATTGTTGGGCTAAGTCTTCTTCGGTAATCATTACTCACTCCATTGTTATTGTGCTAAAAACTGTAATTTCATCTCATTTCTGTACAGTAAAGGTGACGCAGTATTGCTAATGCTGTGTGCATTAATATCTGAGTAAAATTAACAATTTTTAGTTTGGGTAAAATTTACCCATGCGGCAGAATTTGTTGGGAAGTTTTCTATGGCTTTTATTACTTACCTATCAAGGATCAAAGCTGAAACCGATTACTAAAACTGTATCAATCGCTGCTTTCAAGCAAATTAATTGGTATAAAGCGAAGTTACTGAAAAAAAGAATTAAGCAACCAGAATTACTCTTGTGCAAGTGGTAGATGAATTAGAGCAAAAAATTTTGCCCGTTGCAAAGAAATTGGCGATATTTATGATATTCTGGTTTTAGAGGGAATCAAGAGTGCGATCGCCACCGGAAAGGGCGGGTACGCCATCGCCCAAAATATCTTTGAATAAAAATGGTATACATTCAAAGATTGTGCTTTTGCCTTGGTATATCTATAATTTGGAATTTTCTGACAACAACTGACAATGCTTAGGTCAAAGTTTTCCAAGCTTTGAGTTTCCCTATATCGAATCATCTCTGCGCTTATGTGCAGAGATGATCGAGAGCGATCGCTTCCACTACATGCGATCGTTCAAGCAGATGGTGAAAAGAGACGAGAAGATGCCCAAGGCGAAGCACTAGAAGCACTTGCAAAAGGAAACGTCGAAATCGTTGCTGGTAGCGAAAAAAAATGAGTTCAGTTCTGTACCCCTACTCTTAAAGCTATTTTCAGGCAAATAGACCACGCACGCTGTAAGGGCACAGCAATGTTCCCTACGATAGATGTGGTTGAAATAAATGAAAACTCCTGTAAAGCTTTCTACGTGTAGGGTCTTTGTCAGTAGAAAATGGGTTTTTCAACTTAGGGAACTAATATTAGCGATCGCACATTTTTATTTTTGCCGTGAGTCTAGTTGGTTGCCTATTGATTGATGGAAGGAGAAGTTCTGAGGGTTGGAAGCCGTCCCTCGGATTCTCTGTGGATATACATAAAATAGCGGTATCAAAAAGTTAAATTTTAACGAGGAACTTTGACAATATAATAATTTTTGTTAATTTTTAGTTAATATTGATCGTTTTCAACCTAGCTGTGGGCACAAAACTTTGGTAAGCATCTAAATACTTAGGGAATTTGCACAGTGAAAGCTAGGGTGACATGAACAATAGAGCAAACCAAAAGCAATGAAGAACATCATGTAATACAATATTTCTGTATATTCAACCGAATGTTGATTTTCGTTGCAGAGATGTTTCTATCACGCAGCCTTGATGCTGGAGAGGTAATCGTGCGATTGTTGCAAAATTTCCAGCGTACCAAACTTTCCTGGCTAAGGTTTAAACACTCATCTATAAAAACGCAAGCTGTTCCTCTACCTGACAATGAAGCAGAAAGGCTCAAAGCATTGGCGGACTACAATATTTTAGATACCTTACCTGAAGAAGCATTTGATGACCTAACTGCTCTTGCTGCCTACATTTGTAAGACTCCAATAGTTTTAATTAGCTTAGTTGATGCCGACTGATAGCATCCAAGAGTGTTTGCAAGCAAATATCGCCAACTTTAATCAACAGCAAAACCGTAACTATGAACTTTCGATGAGTATCGGGATAGAGCGTTACTCACCAGAAAGCAATATGTCACTAGAACAATTAATCGCCAAGTCTGACGAATTAATGTACGCTCATAAGCGTCTCAAGCAGTAATCTATTGCGTGAAGGGAAGAGCAAAACTCGGTGTTCTCTGTGGGGATTAAGTAGTTGACATTCTCTTACCCCATGCCTCCAAAGTGCTAATTTACCACTTGGCTGCCATGACTGCGAGGATCATCTTGATTAGCCGTTGGTGCTACTGGGGCTGAAAATTTGGAAACTTTCCCGCTAGCTTGAGCATAAGGGAGAGACGAACCAGTAACCAAAGCTTCTAAGTTGCTAGCCATAATCGTCCGGGGTTGATCGCCGATCGCTTGGGCTATAGTTTCCCCTTGCTGACTCAAAAATACAAAATGGGGAATCCCATCTACCCGATATTTCAGCATTTCCGGTAGCCACTTGGTATTATCCACATTCAACATCACAAAATTCATCTTGTCACCATACTCTGTTTCCAGTTGAGTGATATCTGGTGCCATTTTCTGACAGACAGTACACCAATCAGCATAAAACTCTACTAAAGATGGTTTGCCGTTGCTGACAGCTACTTCTAGCGGTGTGGACGTATCACCTAACTTGGCTAGAGTTGCCGAGGTTGTTTCAGTTCGCAATCCTAAGACGAGGGCAACGCTAAGAGCGATCGCTACCATTACAATTAAAAAGTTTCTCAAACGCTTCCCTAAGTTGGATTCAGACTTATCGGGAGAATTAACAGGTGAATCAGTACTCATAACAAAATTATTAAAACTTATTAAGCAATTTCTTCTTTAGTTTAGCTGACTCCAGCCGCTCTTAAATACGTAATTTCATCTTCAAAATGGGTATTACAAATAAGTACTTTAGATGAAATAGGTTTTAAAAGATGATTTTAAGCTTCAGAAATACCAGTGCTGTGTGTGCCGTATTTTTATTAGTCAACGTTGGTAGCTTTCACACGTCAGCCATAGCCACTGTAAATAAACAGTCTCAATTGATAGCACAGCAGAGTAAAACCCCCTCACACCCAGTTTTTAAATCTATTTTGCCCAAGTTAAAGCAGAAGACTCAGATTCCTATTCTATTGCCGAAGTTTATTCCTGAGTCGGATGGGGAAAATCCAATTTACGCGATTATAGAAGCTGCTACGCAAAAAAAGTACGAAATTTTACTGGGTTTCAGTCCCGATTGTACTGGTGGAACTGCCTGTCGTTTGGGCGTTGTTTATGCTGAAGTTATAACCCGCAAAACACCCCGCCTGACTGGTAAACCTGTATCCTTAGCTAAGGGCATCACTGGCTATTTTGTGGATTCTACTTGTGGTGCTAATTGTTCAGATGCTACCTTGACTTGGAGACAACAGGGTGTGCAATATGTTGTTGGTTTAAAAGCAGGCGAACGCACTTCTTTGGTAAAAATGGCTAATTCTGCGATTAACTAATTCTGTAGGTTTCAGTAACGGCAAGTTTTGTGGCGGTGTCTAAATCTCTGTTACAAAACTTAATTACCAATTACGTTAGCGCAGACCTAATATCTACACAAAATACAAAAAATCTTTCAACTTTTGTTTGCTCTATTTTCTTGTATGAGATGAATAATCGATGGCACTAAAGAAACAACTATAATTAATCCAATAATCGGTAATAAATACTTATCTACCTGTTCAGGTGGCAGAGATTTTCCTAAGAAAAACCCTAATATGGTGATACCGAATGTCCAGACAAAGCCACCAATTAAGTTGTAAGACATAAACGTGCGATAATGCATCGCACCAATCCCAGCCACAATGGGCGCGAAAGTCCGTACAATAGGTAAAAAACGTGCTAAAACAATCGTTTTTTTTCCGTGCTTTTGATAAAAGTTTTGGGTTTTAACAATATGTTTTTTGTGAAATAACCATGAATCTTCCTTATTAAATAGTCTTCTGCCAAATTTATGTCCAGTAAAATAGCCAACATTGTCACCTAAGACTGCACAAACAAAAGCACCAAAAATAAGAACCCAAATGTTCAGTAAATTCTGAGATGCAATAAATCCAGCAGTGAACAATAAACTATCCCCAGGTAGGAAAAAACCAATTAACAAACCAGATTCAGCAAAGACAATCGCCCATACCCCAAAATAGCCGAGTGATTTAATCAGTTGTGGTAAATCCAGATGCATAGAATTTTTTACCTTTCAAGAATAGATCCACAACATCTTAACGTTTAGCAATTTTCCTGAATAAAAAGTAATATTAAATTTACGTAAAGTTATTGTGTAATCTTTAGAAAAGTAGTGACAGATGGTACATTTTGGGTTATGCGTGCAAGATGCAAAGATATTTGAAAGTACTAAGACTATTTTGGAGTGCTGCGATCGCAGCTGAGTTGGAATATCGGATCAACTTTTTCATAGCTACCCTCAGCAGCTTGGGAAATCTAGCGGGTAGCCTCTTTGGATTATTCTTGTTTTACCGGACTGGTTATACTTTTAGTGGCTGGTCATGGGAAGCAGCTTTAGTAGTTCTAGGAATTTTTACCTTACTACAAGGATTTTCTGCTACTTTTCTGGCGTCGAACTTGAATCGCATAGTCCGCCATGTCGAAGAAGGCACTTTGGACTTTATATTATTAAAACCTATCCGCAGTCAGTTTTGGCTTTCCACCCATACCCTTTCACCTTGGGGACTGCCGGATCTAATTTTTGGTAGTATTATTATTGGCTACGCAGGTAAACGTCTCGGTGTAGGGATAGACGACTATCTACTTGGTGTGCTGCCGTTATTGTTCAGCTTGGTGATTCTGTACAGCCTATGGTTTATGCTGGGAGCGACGAGTATCTGGTTCGTAAAAATATATAACGCTACCGAAGTATTACGTGGTTTGTTAGAAGCTGGCCGATATCCCATCGCAGCATATCCTACTGCTTACCGCTTTTTCTTCACCTTTGTAATGCCAGTAGCGTTTTTAACTACTGTACCAGCCCAAGCGCTACTGGGGCGGAGTGAAATTAGCTGGTTGATAGGTGCGGCAATATTAGCAGTAGCATTGTTTTTCGCTTCCACTTGGTTTTGGCGATTTGCGTTGCGGTTTTATACCAGTGCTTCAAGTTAGAGGAGGAGCGTAGACAGATCGCCATCAATTACGTCTACTGTAGATTAACTAATTATTTGTCGTTTTAACAAATTATTGTCGCTGAATAATTTAAGGCTATAATCCTCACTGCACAATGATTATAGCCTTTTTGATTTCCATTTAACTTAAAAAATTGTTTAACAAATTAAATGTCGTTATTTAAAATGTTAACATTTTAGTTGTCATTTTGTCAAAATCATCCATTTCCAAATTTTGATTAATTCATAACAAAATAATTGTCGTTTTTTAGAAGTAACTCGTTTAATAAAAAATTAAATGTCGTTTTTTGGAACAAAGTAGTATGATATTTATTGAGCAATAATACACACATACTAATTATGCCATGCTCCTACTAAAGCCTCATTCTCTATAGTTGCAAGAACAGCACTTGGAGTCGAGTTTTTTCGCAGAAGCATTGTGGTAGCTAAGTATCGCATCTCAATACCGAAGTTGAGAGTGTGAGATGCAGCTTTTTATTAGAAGCTGCTTTAGGTATTTACAGATTTGCAACCAATAGAGATGTCTTATGGGTGAAACGCTTAACTCAGATGAAGGTAATACATCTTTAGTTTTTGATAGTTCGGACGAGCTTGACGAAATTTTGGAGGATGAAAACGCAGAACCAACGAACACAATTATTACTCAACTCTCGGATGAAGCCAAGCTGAGGATGGAGGTATTAAAAAGTTTAATTGAGCCATGCGATCGCAAAACCTACGGAATTAAATTAAAGCAAGCCGCAGAAAAACTTGGCAAGACGGTTCGGACAGTACAGCGACTCGTCAAAAAATATCAAGAACAGGGGTTATCAGGCGTTACTGAAGCCGAACGTTCTGATAAAGGTGGCTATCGGATTGATGATGGTTGGCAAGATTTTATCGTCAAAACTTATAAAGAAGGTAACAAGGACGGTAGAAAAATGACACCGGCTCAAGTCGCAATTCGAGTTCAGGTTAGAGCCGGACAGCTAGGTTTACAGAAATATCCCTGCCACATGACGGTTTATCGCGTTCTTAACCCAATTATTGAACGTAAAGAGCAGAAGCAAAAGGTAAAAAATATTGGTTGGCGTGGATCGAGAGTTTCCCATCAAACTCGTGATGGACAGACGCTCGATGTACATCATAGTAACCATGTTTGGCAGTGCGACCATACAAAATTGGATGTCATGCTAGTTGACCAGTATGGGGAAACCCTGGCACGTCCTTGGTTGACAAAAATTACAGATAGCTATTCGCGCTGTATTATGGGCATCCATTTAGGCTTTGATGCACCTAGTTCTCTGGTAGTCGCCTTAGCTATGCGTCATGCGATGTTACGCAAGCAGTATAGTTCGGAATATAAACTTCATTGCGAGTGGGGAACTTACGGGATTCCAGAAAACCTATTTACTGATGGCGGGAAGGATTTTCGCTCGGAGCATTTGAAGCAAATTGGTTTTCAACTTGGTTTTGAGTGCCATTTACGCGATCGCCCACCGGAAGGTGGTATTGAAGAACGTGGATTTGGGACTATCAACACAGATTTTTTGTCAGGATTTTATGGTTATCTAGGTTCAAATATTCAAGAACGCCCAGAACAAGCAAAGGAGGAAGCGTGTATTACTCTGCGGGAATTAAATCTGCTGATAGTGCGTTACATCATTGATAACTACAATCAGCGAATAGATGCTCGCAGTGGAGATCAAACACGGTTTCAACGCTGGGAAGCGGGATTGCCTGCGCTACCAAGTTTGATTAATGACCGAGAATTAGATATCTGCCTGATGAAAAAGACACGTCGCAGCATCTATAAAGGCGGATATGTAAGCTTTGAAAATATTATGTATCGGGGAGATTACCTGCCAGCTTATGCAGGAGAAAGTGTGTTGCTGCGATACGACCCCAGAGATATATCAACTGTTTTTGTATACTGTCAAGATTCAGGAAAAGAAGTGCTACTGTCTCAAGCTCATGCGATTGACTTAGAAACTGAGCAAATCTCCTTGGAGGAAGCAAAAGCTGCAAGCCGAAAAATTCGTAGTGCAGGCAAGCAATTAAGTAATAAATCTATCCTTGCAGAAGTGCAAGACAGAGATACTTTTATTAAGCAAAAGAAAAAGACCCATAAGGAACGCAAGAAAGAAGAACAAGCTCAGGTGCATTCTGTAAAACCGTTTCAAACTAAAGAGCCAGTAGAAACTGTCGAAGAAAGCCCTCAACCTCAAAAGCGTCGCCCCAGAGTATTTAACTACGAGCAACTTCGCAAAGACTACGATGATTAATCTGATTGAGGCTTCTGGTTGATCGATTTTGAACGCACTTTATATTTGAGAAACCACGGATTATGGCAGAAGATTATTTGCGGAAGTGGGTGCAGAATTTATGGGGAGATGACCTGATACCGGAAGAATTACTACCGATAATTGAACGGCTAATTACTCCTAGCGTTGTCGAACTTGACCATATCCAAAAAATCCATGACTGGTTAGATAGTTTGCGCCTTTCTAAACAATGTGGTCGAATTGTTGCACCACCACGAGCGGGTAAGTCGGTGACTTGTGATGTTTATAAGCTGCTGAATAAGCCGCAAAAAAGAACAGGTAAGCGCGATATTGTACCCGTATTGTATATGCAAGTGCCTGGAGATTGTTCTGCTGGAGAGTTACTAACTTTAATACTTGAAAGTTTGAAATATGATGCAATTTCTGGAAAGCTTACAGACCTGAGACGCCGAGTATTAAGACTTTTAAAGGAATCAAAAGTTGAGATGCTGGTTATCGATGAAGCAAATTTTCTGAAGTTAAATACTTTTAGTGAAATTGCCCGCATTTATGATTTATTGAATATTTCCATTGTTCTTGTGGGAACAGATGGTCTGGATAATCTCATTAAAAAAGAGCCATATATTCACGACAGATTTATAGAATGTTATAGATTACCATTAGTATCAGAAAAGAAATTTCCTGAATTTATCCAAATTTGGGAAGATGAGGTTTTGTGTTTACCTGTCCCATCAAATTTAACTAAACAGGAAACTTTAATGCCACTATATCAAAAAACAGGGGGCAAGATTGGTTTAGTGGATAGGGTATTAAGACGGGCTGCAATTTTATCCCTAAGAAAAGGGTTGAAAAATATTGATAAGGCTACTTTGGATGAGGTTTTGGAGTGGTTTGAATAATGAAAGCATCTTCAGAAACACCCCGCTTTTTTCAAGTAGAGCCGCTCGAAGGAGAAAGCTTGAGCCATTTTTTAGGTCGTTTTCGCAGGGCAAATTATTTAACTGCAACTCAATTAGGTAAATTAACGGGAATTGGCGCAGTTATTTCACGGTGGGAGAAGTTTTATTTAAATCCATTTCCGACAACGCAGGAGTTAGAAGCGTTGGCTGCTGTGGTGGAAGTTAAAGTTGACAGATTAATCGAGATGCTACAACCATTGGGTGTGACGATGAAACTAAGACCGATTCGATTGTGTGGTGCTTGTTATCAGGAGTCACCTTGTCACCGCATTGAGTGGCAGTTTAAGGAGAAAATGAAATGCCATCGCCATAAGTTGTGTTTACTAACTAAATGTACTAATTGTGAAAGACCTTTCCCAATTCCCGCGGATTGGGCACAAGGTGAATGCCCTCACTGTTTTTTGCCTTTTGCTACGATGGCAAAACGTCAAAAGTTTTATTGATCTGAAATCTGATATATAAATACACTTCTATGAAATAGCTTTAGTAACATTTATCACCTACACATCACAAAATTATGTCGATAAAATTACGATAGAGTACAGTTTATCTTGAAACAAGGTTTAGGCAAAATTGGACTGGTCTCCTAGAAGATGCACACATTGCAACAAATCGCCTGAGACGCTACCCAGAATTTATGGAGCAAGTAGATGCAGAAATTCTGATTCAAGCTGCTCAAAGCTGGTTGATAGAAGCGATCGCAAAGCAGATAAAGTTAGAAAATTGTCTAAGTCCTGGTAACTCATTCCCAGTTACCGATTTTGGGACTGAATGTGATCCTAATGGTACTGTGGGTTTGCAGAATTTAATTAACGTACTTTTGCCTGAAGAAAAAAAGGTCTCACGAGAAAACGCAGTTGAACCCATTGGTAAACAACTAGAGAAGTTGCTTGAACGTTGGTACGAGCGAGAAATTATCAGAGGAATGGATCCCAGCAAAGTGGCTGAGAAAAATCTTGGGGGTTGTTGACTTTCACCAAGGACAATTTTTGAATGCTGCTGGTGAAGTTTTAGCTTTTACCCTAAAACAACCTGGCGAAAGTTGGGAGAAGTATCAGTGTCATCTTCTTGTTGCTCGTCGTGATGTAGTTATTGATGCCTTAACTGCAAGAAATCTAACTTTGGCTTGGGGAATTCAGATATATCGCCAACCATCATATCCACTAATTGCTCTGTCCAATGAAAAAAGAATGTATTGAGACTGGTGTGCAACTGTGTTTTACACAAGTGATGGCTTGAAGACTACTAACTCTAAAGATTTAATTCGTCGCTGGGGAGAAGATGCTTAAAATTGTAGGCAAATCTCTTCATCGCTATATTATTGACTTGATCGGTTTTCTCTACCTAAAACTTCGGTGATTGACCATGTAAATAGGAAGCTGATTTCGCTATATTTATAAATATATTGAAGTTTTTAAGTCATTCGGTGGGTCACGGGTTCGAGTCCCGTCAGTTCCATAAGAAGGGGCTGTAGCTCAGTTGGTAGAGCGACCGACTCTCATCAGCAAAAGGTCAGGAATTTCTACATTCTGACCTTTTGCTATTTTGATTCTTGCGAATCTTGAATATTTAGAGATGCGATCACACTGCCACTCATAAATAAAAAAGAGACGGGTACGAACCACGTCTCTAGGCGATGGGAAAATTTTTTAAGGGTTATGCTACATCTGCAACCAGCAAGCCATTAACAGCTATGATGATTAACTGTGCTTGCAAAGGAGTATCAAAACAGGGTCTTTCATCTCTATTACAAGGCTGCGCTATCCATTTACCCTCCAGATTTTGATAAAAAGTACCTAACAATTGTGAACCGTTCCAAACTCGATAAAGTTCTCCAAAATCATCGTTTATGGAATCAATTTCTATTTCTGGGGGTGCTGGGTCTGTTAGTTGGTCAACGTAGCCCTCAAACTCTGATTGAGCTAAGGCTTGGTTATCAAACTCTTCTTATACAATCATCTAAGTAACCTCATCAATGGGGTTTTACAAAAGGCGATGTCTACGACGGGCTACGCCTACGCGGACTCTTCCCGGAGAGCGATCGCTTTTGTCTATCAATTAATCTACGTGACGTGTAGATTTGCGTTAAGCGTAGATTTAGAAAACTTAGAATGTTATAAATCTACTTGTAATTTTATATACTGACAAGTAGAGAAATCTACATCTAACAGCCACTAAACTGGGGATGTAGTGATATGCCTATGGATAAAGTGATTCGTTGGAAATTAAATGAAGTGATGGCGCGAAAGCGGTTGAGGAACAAGGATTTAGCTGCGGCGTTAGGAATTACTGAAAATTCGGTATACAGGCTGCGTAAGGTTGACGAAATGCCACGATTAGCCCCAGAAAGGTTAAATGGCATTTGTATGGCGTTAGATTGTCAACCTGGAGACCTTTTGGAATATATACCTGATGATGGCAAAGTTAGTTCTATTGTTAATGTAGTTTCGTAGAGTCTATGTTGTTATATCACTAAGTATCCAACTGCGAAGAACTGAAAAGATAGAATATAAGGAGTAAGTTTTAATTTATACATACAAATTAATAGCTTTGAAGTATCTTGATTTGATAGGCGATCGCCATTTTTAGCTATGGTTATGTAGCTTTGAGCTAATCGGCTAACTGGGGTGCTTAATTGTAATGACCTGTTCAATTTAAGCTGCTATGTTCTGTGAATACAAATACTGCTGAAACCCGATAAATACTTCACTGATATTTGCAACGCTCCCTAGTTCTTCAACAGCATCACGAACGGTATGATATTTCAACTCTAACAGTTGAGGTAATTTAGTGCGATCAAGTTCCCCCACCCCAGCTTTGATGTATTGTTCGAGTATAAAGTCGAGAAATTCTTGCTGTTTGCCGATATAGCGCGAGAAAATTAATGATTTGTGAGCGAGGACACGCTCTCGGCGGCTTATAGGTGGTAAGGCATAGGCGATATAAGCCAGCACATCATATAAATCGCTTTTCTCAGCATCAATCAGGCGACTAATTTCTGTGAGTTGTTCTTCCCCGTAGCCCTTCTCTGCCAGTCCTTCTAATAAAGCTCTACGGGTGTCAGGGCGACTCCAGATTGCTCTTAATTCGTCTTCATCTGTGAATAGTTCGGGAATTTCACCAAAGAGACGTTGCACAAATTCTGCGGCGCTCATAGGTTTACCGTCTGGACTCCAGAAGCTGGTAGACATTCGGTGCTGGAGAGTCCGTTCTTTACCATCAGCGAGTTTGACTTTGATCGTTTTGGGGTTGGAAACTTCTGTAATTTCATTTCTATTCTTGCCTCTATTTATACTAATATCTGTTGTAGAGTCGTTGTATGCACCTGATTCCTCTCCCCGTCTGGCAATTTTGACGAGTACAGGTTCTTGAGGTTCGCCATCCCATTCAGGATCGTTGAAGTGTTCGTAGGCTTTGACAAAATCATAAATAGTGAAGTAGTCTTTCCCTTCAAATAGGCGAGTACCGCGACCGATTATTTGCTTAAATTCAATCATCGAGTTGATGGGGCGCATCAGCACAATGTTACGAACATTCCGAGCATCAACCCCAGTGGACAGCTTTTGGGAGGTGGTGAGAATGGTGGGGATAGTTTTCTCGTTGTCTTGAAAGGTGCTGAGGTGCTGTTCGCCCAGTTTGCCATCATCGGCAGTGACGCGGACACAGTAATTAGGGTCACTGCTAATCTTCATTTGGTTGATTAAATCCCGTACAGCTAGAGCGTGAGGTTGGTTGGCGCAAAACACCAGAGTTTTTTGATTCTGGTCGATTTCTTCCATGAACAGCTGCACCCGGTAGCGTTCGCGATCAGCAATTTCGATGATGCGGTTGAAGTCGGTTTCAGTGTAGGTTTTGGCTTCGTCTACTGCACCTTCGATTAGTTCATCTTCAGTGCTGTAAATATATTCATCTAGGTTAGTTTCGATTTGCCTGACTTTAAAGGGAGTAAGAAACCCATCGTTAATGCCGTCTTTGAGGGCGTAGGTATAGACTGGCTCGCCGAAGTAGGCGTAGGTGTCTGCGTTGTTGACCCGTTTGGGGGTGGCAGTAAGTCCCAGTTGTACGGCTGGGGAGAAGTATTCTAAAATACCGCGCCAGGTGCTTTCGTCACTAGCTCCGCCTCGGTGACATTCATCAATGATGATGAAGTCAAAGAAGTCGGGGGGATAGTCGCTGAATTTGGGCGTAGGATTGCCAGCGTCGTCCCGTCCGGTCATAAAAGTCTGGAAAATTGTAAAAAAGATACTGCCATTTTTGGGGACTCTACCCCGTTTTTTGATAGCTTCGGGGTCGATGCGGACTAGGGCATCGTCGGGGAAGGCAGAGAATGAGTTATAGGCTTGGTTGGCTAAGATATTGCGATCGCTTAAAAACAAAATTCGCGGACGACGGGTGGGTTGTCGGCTGAGGTTCCAACGACTTTGAAAGAGTTTCCAGGCTAGTTGGAAGGCGATGAAGGTTTTACCTGTGCCAGTTGCCATCGTTAACAAAATCCGGTTTTGTCCTTGGCAGATGGCTTCTAGGACGTGCTTAATCGCATTGTGTTGATAATAACGGGCTTCCCATGTGCCGCTTTTGTCTTCAAAGGGGATGGCAGCAAAGCGTTCACGAAGTGTCTCTGAAAGAGAATCGCGCCACTCATTATCTTCGCTAAAGGTGGCTTCCCAAAGTTGCTTTGGGGTGGGATATTGGTTGATGTAGCCTTCTGCCCCTATGTGCATATCTACTTGGTAGATTCCGATGCCATTTGTGGAGTAGGCGAATCGAGTCTGCAACTTTTCGGCGTATTTTTTGGCTTGCCCTAAACCTTCGGTATCTGGTAAGTCGCGTTTTTTAGCTTCGATGACGGCGAGTTTTTCACCACGATAAACCAGGACATAATCGGCGATGTCTGACTGAGCGCGTTTACCATTGCCAACTAAACGACCAGGGGCAATAACTTCGCGGCGGATGCGACTATCTTCAATAACTCCCCAGCCTGCGGCTTTTAGTGCGGGGTCAATTAGTTCGGCGCGGGTTTCGGCTTCGTTCATATTTAGCTCATCTCGATTTGCTTTTAAGCACTTTTTTATTGTTTTTGCAAGGGTTTGAGGCTTTGAGAGTGACTGATCTCGATTTGCTTTTAAGGACTTTTTTATTGTTTTTGCAAGGGTTTCAGACTTTGAGAGTGACTGATCTCGATTTGCTTTTAAGGACTTTTTTGTTTGTTCTGTAAGGGTTTGAGGCTTTGAGAGTGACTAATCTCGGTTTGCTTTTAAGGACTTTTTTGTTTGTTCTATAAGGGTTTGAGGCTTTGAGAGTGACTAATCTCGGTTTGCTTTTAAGCACTTTTATGCCCAAAAAGGGAGATAGCGAGCATAGCGGGTAGAGGTTGATTCGGATTCATCTGCCTTGATTAAGCCAGCTTCTTTGGTGAATCCTATAATGTAAGAAACATTAGCTGCTTGTGACTCACTTAGACGAAACCGCTCTCGTAGGGTTTGGTTAGACATTCGTTGATTGCTGACATACAGCAGACAGCAATGCTGGTAGCAGGCTCGAATTCGATCGCTCTTGCTCATATCGGCGAAATCCTGATGGGCAAACAGCACTGCTGTAGTGCGTGTGTCACCTACTCGAAAATCTGGTGCGGGTAGTTGAAACATTTCTGCCGCGCTTACAACTTTGTCAATGCCACTGCCTTTTTCCTCACATATACCGAAAATTCGCATTAGCTTGGCAAGTTGTTCGTTGCGGGAGCGATTTTCATCAATAAATCGCTCTACCTTAATCGGTGGGATGCCGGGATTAGATATCTCAATGCGATCGCTATACATCTCGATCATCACTGAAGTACCTGTGGCTAGAAAATCCTGATGCACCAAAGCATTAGCAATAAGTTCTCGTAAAGCCTGTTTTGGGAACATCTTTACTTCTTGGCGCACAACTTCCTCGATAAAGCGATTTTGCGGTGCTGCTGAATGGACGAAATCTACTAATCCGTCAAAACCAACGGCATATCCTCGGTTGTCTGTCTTTTCAACACGAGTTTCTAACTTATTTATACCTTCATATATAACAATACGGGGTGCTTTACGAGCCAATGCAGGGGAAAAGACATCAATTTTTTTTGCCAAAAGGATAGCAGCTAGGTTTGTAATTGTCCAACCTTGTACTGTTTTTTGAATTAAATTTTGGTTTTCTAATCTATCAAGAACTGCATCGCGGGTAGTTGGATAGGGAATTTTTAGCAGTTCAAAGTATGATTGAGTATCTAAAAGGTTGATTACATCATCAGGACTGGCTTCAGATCGAGCAGGTTGGCAAAACCAATCTTGTTGGTCTTCTGCAAAAATTTTCTTGAGTACATCTGGTGTCATCGGGCGTAAATCTTCACCAGATCGCATCAAGTATGCACCATCAAAGGTATATGCTTGTCCTAAAGGACGAGGTGGTATTTCAAAGACTAACACTCGACCATTGGGATGGGCTAATTCTGTTACGTCTACGCGGAATCTGAGTTTTTCTACAATACGGGATTTAATTTCATTCAGGGAAGTCTGTGATGGAAAAGCTTGGGAACCTATAACTTGACGTGGTGGCTTATTGGTTACGCCGAAAACTAGATATCCACCTCCTTCATTGGCTAATGCTACACAATACTTGAGTAAGTCAACTTTATTAAAATGCTGCTTGGCTTCTTTAAATTCAAGGTTCTCGGTTTCAGCAGGTGCATTCAGCCATTTTTCAAGGGTTTCTAGGGTAATCATGCTGCAATTCCCTCCTTAGCAGCTTTTGGGGTGTCTGCGGTGAGTTCGCCAGTGAATGCTTTTTGGAGGATCGATTGTTTGAGTTCTTTGAGGGCGGTGATTTTTTGTTGGTAAATGATTTCGAGACGTTTGGTTTCAAATGATAATTCTTCTAATTGACAAGCAATTATTTTTTGTATTTTCACATCAGGAAATGGAAATCTTTGATTAGCAAATGTGCCAAGGTTAATATTATCTCGTGCAGTTCCCTTTCCCTTTTCTTTTAGCTCTTTCTTAAAAGATTGGAGAAGATACTCTACATAATCACTATCTGCAATTTCATTATTTACGACAATGCCAATAACGCTATCTGGAAAGCAGGCATCAAAATCGAGAATAGCTGTTTCAGCAACGTTAGCTCCAACAATCGCAATACAGACTGTTCCTTGAGGCCAAATTGCACTCTGTGCTAGTCCTAATTCATTATAGGTTTGAGAATAATTAGTAATTCGATGCTTGGCATTGCTGATGTCACCAGTCTGTATTAAGGGGTATTTTCCCCCATATAGTTTCTTGTCACCTCTAGGTCTATGCTTTGATTTACCTCTAGTAAATTTGATTGAAATTTCCTGAAGTGTTTTCTTTTCCCACTCGCCGCCTTTCTGGGTGAAGATGGCGTTTAGATAGCTTTCAAATAGTTTGCGGGAGTTGGCGAGGTTTTTTTCGGTGTTTGCGATCGCTCTATCAATTCCCTCAAACGCCTCATCCAAAATCGCCACAATCCGTTTTTGTTCAGAAAGCTTTGGAATGGTAACTTCAAAGTTTTCTAGTTGCTGTTTTGTTAAAGCTTGACGTGTTGATCCTGCCTTCTCACCAGTGTTAAGTAAAGCATCTTTATATTGCTTCGAGACAAGTAAGTACACAAGAAAATTTGAGTCGATATAATCTGATTTTGGACGAATAATTGCAACGTGTTGATTTACCCTAGCAGGAAGAAGCTCTGAGGGTGCTACACAACATCTTGCAATAGATGCACCTGTAATATTTAGAAGAACATCGCCTTCTTTAACTTCTACATTAGAAAGCTTGTTTGCTTGAGCTTCATCTATAAAAGCTAGATTTTTTTCTTTAAAAGTTCTGTCATGAACATTGAGACTTCTAAAAAGAGAGATGCCAAAATCTTTGTAAGAATCACTGCCTCCTCTGGGCGTAGCACCACTACCAATTTTTTTAGTGATTTCTATTAAACGTTTTTTGCTCCATTCATCCATCACAACATTCCCCTAATCCCAGCCAAAATCTCTGCACTCTCCGCATCCAAAACCGCTATCAAAGCGAATATATTTCTACACTTGTTCATAAGCAGCAATAAAATCATCCCGTGAAATACCAGATTGAGTGCAGATACTTCTGAGGGTAGAACTTTTAATAAGTTTATGATTTGGCAAAGTTAAAGGAGTAGTTGTGCCATCAGGATTTTGTCTAATCATAGAAATATGTTCTTTTTCTCTGACTATTGAAAATCCAAAACTCTCAAGCACCTTAATTACTTTTGATTTAGGGGCATCAACAGGAAACCTTGCCATTATACGTTTGCCTCTGCCACAAAAGCTTCGAGTATTGAGGAATCAGATTCTAGTACCGATTCTCCAAAAGTTTCGACATGAAACAAAATAGCCGATCGCACATCATTTAGAGCCTCTTCATAGGTGTCGCCCTCACCAACTACAACCCCTTGAATACCTAAAGGATAGGCAATATAACCATCAAGGTGCTTTTCCACAATGATTTTGATATTTTTCATAGTTACTTCACCTGAATTAATTTGACATCTAAAAAAAACCTAACATAATCTGTTAATTGTCAACTGCCCACTGTAAACTGCATAATTCCCGCCAAAATCTCCGCAGTCTCCGCATCTAACGCAGCAATTTCATCCAAAATTTCCTGCGGTTCTCGTAACAGTGATTCCTCAGCCTTATTTGGATTCTTCACCGACAGATCGAACGTCTCCCGATCCACATCAGTAATATCCACTAGCCAAGACTTTTCTGTTTCCGCTAACCTAGCCTGTAACTCCACAAACTCCTGCAAATCCTCATCATTCAGGGAATTGGTTTTACCCATATTCCGCCCTGGATCAAGTTGGTAATACCAAATTTTCTGAGTTGCCATCCCCTGAGTTAAAGGTTTTCCCTGAGAAAATAAAGGCGTTCCCTGAACAGAGTCGAAGGGCTTTCCTTTCTCAAAAAACAGCAGCACCGTTTTCACCCCCGCCCCGATAAAAGTCCCACCCGGACAATCCAAAATCGTGTGCAGATTGCAACTACTCAAAAGCTCTTGACGCAACGCCCACGAAGCATTGTCCGAATTTGACAGGAAGGTATTTTTGATTACCACCGCCGCCCTACCGCCCATCTTCAGCATTTTGATGAAATGCTGCAAAAACAGAAACGCTGTTTCCCCAGTCTTAATCGGGAAATTCTGCTGTACTTCCTTGCGTTCCTTCCCCCCAAATGGCGGATTAGCCAAAATGACATCAAAACGATTCTTGTCCTGAATATCACTGAGATTTTCCGTCAGCGTGTTGGTGTGGATAATATTCGGCGCATCAATGCCATGCAAAATCATATTCATGATGGCAATCACATACGCCAAACTTTTCTTTTCTTTACCCGTAAATGTATGTTTCTGAAGTATCTCAAGTTCTTTTGTTGTCAGCTTACCCCGACGTAAATAGTCGTAACTCTCACACAAAAACCCTGCCGAACCGCAAGCACCATCATAAATGCGATCGCCTATCTTCGGCTTTACCACCTGAATCATCGCTCGAATCAACGGACGCGGCGTGTAATATTCCCCACCATTGCGCCCCGCATTACCCATATTTTTGATTTTCGCTTCATAGAGATGCGATAGCTCGTGTTTCTCCTGTTGCGATCGAAACCGTAGCTCATCAATATATTCCAGCGCATCCCGCAAGCTGTAGCCGCTTTGAAACCTATTCTTAATCTCGCTAAAAATTTCCCCAATCTTGTATTCGATTGTATCTGGACTAGTAGCCCGTTGCTTGAAACTCTGTAAATATGGGAATAACTTGCGGTTGACATAATCAATCAAATCATCGCCAATCAGCGCATTATCATGATCCAATGTACCATCCGCTTTTTTCGGTGCTGCCCAAGATGACCAGCGATGCGCCTCATCAATAATAAATTCGTATGGCTTGCCAGCTAGTTCCGCCTCTAGCGCCCTTTCCTGCTCCAAATCATCCAAATACTTCAGAAACAGCAACCAAGACGTTTGCTCGGTGTAATCTAACTCTGTAGTACAACCCGCCTCTTTCCAGAGAACATCATCAATATTTTTAAAAGTTTGCTCGAACATTTAGCTTTACTGTGGGATTTTTAATATTAATAGCTTGGCTGATAATTTTGCACCTACAAGGTGAAATGAGCGTGCGATTCAGTGCTACGCCACGGTTAAAAACATTACATAATTAATGCAATCTAAAACTCCTAAGCCTAGATTGAACTTATCGATTTATGTAGGTGTAAACCTCGCTTTCTCACAAAGACTGACAAAGCAGTAATCAAGAAAAACTTACGATATATATTATACAAATGCTCCAGTATTTTTGACCATAGTCCTTTAACTCCCCTGTGACTCTCCACCAGGAGGGGAATCTTTTTTTGTCAACCAATCTCTAATCGCCTCCTCCAAAGCCGCAGTCTGGGTCAATTCCAGACGCGCACAGGCAATTTCAAAGGCGATTTTTAAGTCTTTAGGGAGTCTACCCCGAACTTCTCTAGTTTCTTCTGCCATCCTAATTTGAAGCCAAAGCTTGCGGCTTTCATTTTTGCACAACCTTTCAGTAAAAAAACATTTGCGGCATTGCGTCATTACGGTATTACGCTATAATATTGGAAGTAAAAAAACAATTAACAATCCTGTCAGTGTTACCGAATCCACAAAGCTGAGGACACCATGAGCGTTATTACAATTCAATGTCGCTTGGTTGCTGAAGAAGACACTCTCCGTCAACTGTGGGAACTTATGGCTGAAAAAAATACACCACTTATCAATGAATTGTTGCTACAGGTAGGAAAGCACCCAGGATTTGAAACCTGGCTAGAAGAAGGTAAAATACCTACTGAATTACTCAAAACACTTGTTAACTCCCTCAAAACTCAAGAGCGTTTTGCTGCTCAACCTGGACGCTTTTACACCTGGGCGATCGCTTTAGTGGATTATGTATATAAATCCTGGTTCGCCTTACAAAAACGCAGAAAGTACCAAATAGAAGGGAAAGAGCGTTGGCTGAAAATGCTCAAAAGCGATCTAGAACTTGAACAAGAAAGTCAATGTAGCTTAAACGTAATTCGTACTAAAGCCACCGAAACTCTTACCAAATTTACCCCCCAGTCCGAGCAGAATAGCAACCAGAGAAAGGGCAAAAAGACTAAAAAATCTACAAAGCCCAAAAAATCTTCACTTTTCCAAATTCTCTTAAACACTTACGGAGAAACAGAAGACCCTCTTACTCGTTGCGCTCTCGTATATCTGCTCAAAAATAACTGTAAAATCAGTGAACTCGACGAAGACACAGAAGAATTTACTAGAAAGAGACGCAAAAAAGAAATAGAAATTGAGCGATTAAAAGACCAACTTAAAAGTCGCATACCTAAAGGTAGAGATTTGACAGGAGAAGAGTGGTTAGAAACTTTAGAAATTGTTACAGCTAATGTAGCTCAAAATGAAAAAGAGGCAAAAGCTTGGCAAGCAGCACTTTTAAGAAAAACTGCTGATGTCCCCTTTCCTGTGGCTTACGAATCTAACGAAGATATGACATGGTTAAAAAATGACAAAGGTCGTCTCTTTGTTCGGTTCAATGGCTTGGGAAAACTGGCCTTTGAGATTTACTGTGACAAACGTCATTTGCACTACTTTCAACGCTTTTTAGAGTATCAAGAAATTAAACGCAATAGTAAAAACCAACATTCAAGCAGTTTGTTCACTCTGCGTTCAGGGAGGCTTGCTTGGTTCCCAGGTGAGGGAAAAGGTAAAGTCTGGAAAGTAAATCAGCTGCATCTTTACTGCTCTTTAGATACTCGGATGTGGACTACTGAAGGAACTCAACAGGTAGTTGAAGAGAAAGTCACCACAATTACCAAAACTTTAACGAAGGTAAAACAGAAAGATGACCTCAAAGATAAACAGCAAGCTTTTATCACTCGTCAGCAATCAACACTAGATCGAATTAATAACCCTTTCCCTCGTCCCAGCAAGCCTAATTATCAAGGTCAACCCTCAATCCTAGTTGGCGTTAGTTTTGGTCTAGAAAAGCCAGTCACAGTGGCGGTGGTAGATGTTGTTAAAAATGAAGTTCTAGCTTATCGCAGTGTCAAACAACTACTTGGTGAAAACTACAATCTTCTCAATCGTCAGCGACAACAACAGCAACGCCTATCTCACGAACAGCACAAAGTTCAGAAACAGAATGCGCCAACCTCCTTTGGTGAATCAGAGTTAGGGCAATATGTAGATAGATTATTAGCAGATGCAATTATTGCGATGCCTTCGGCGAGCTTCGCTAACGCCAAAACCTATCAAGCAGACAGCATAGTTATCCCAAAACTCCGCGATATGCGTGAGCAAATCAGTAGCGAAATCCAATCCAGAGCAGAAAAGAAATGTCCTGGTTACAAGGAAGCTCAACAAAAATATACCAAAGAATATCGTATGAGCATTCATCGCTGGAGTTACGGCCGATTAATTGAGAGTATTAAATCCCAAGCTGCAAAAGTCGGAATTTCTACTGAAATTGGTACACAGCCAAGCAAAGGTAGTCCACAAGAAAAAGCGGGAAATTTAGCCGTCTTTGCTTACCAAGAACGTCAAGCCGCTTAAATTTAATTCACAAATCCGAACCTTGAAAATATAATATTTTTATAACAGCGCCGCAGTTCATGCTCTTTTGAGCCAATGTTCTGTGTAAAATCTGGGTTAGTTTGGCGGTTGTCAGACTGTCATGCTTTCGGGCCCTGGTAGCTGCCCGCTTCTAATGCTGCCATCTGTAGAATTCTATAGATGGGATAGGTGCGCTCCCAGCAATAAGGAGTAGGGCTTTTAGCCATAGTCGTTATTCATAACGGTGTGGATTACCACAGTGGTGGCTACTGAATCACCCCCTTCGTCGGGGGAACCCTCTCAAATATTTTTTTGGCATATCGAAGCGGGGGCAAAATCCCTGGAGTCCTGCCAAAATCTTAAAACCCTTGTCATGTCTTAACTTCAGAAACTACTATGTCAGTTGATTTAGTTTTTTGATATGAGACAAAGGAAGCTTTTTCAGAGATATGCCAAATTTGTATCTGGAAAGCTTTATTTGCAAGGGGTCTAGGCGGCAGGGTTTCAACAACCATCCCGGCTAGGGATGGGTTGAAAGGATACGCTTATAAGTGTGGTAGCCGCAACATGAGTTTCAACAACCATCCCGGCTAGGGATGGGTTGAAAGGTTCCGCAACGGCTCAATACACAGCGAAATTGCGGTGTTTCAACAACCATCCCGGCTAGGGATGGGTTGAAAGATGCTGTCCCTCTTGGGCTAGGCAGAGCAATTGGAGTTTCAACAACCATTCCGGCTAGGGGTGGGTTGAAAGAGAAAAGACTCACGAGAATTACTTGTGACTGTCCGTTCGCTCATTTTTAAACCGAAAATTTAACTAAGCCTGACAGGACTTGTAATCTTGGCTATTCAGTCAATTTAGGCATTTTTGGCTCGTACAAGGTTTTAGCCATTTTTATGATTTGTACTTCCCTACGCCTTAAATAGACGCTTCTGGAAGCCTAATACTTAGTATTAAATACTACTTAAGATTGAATTTTTACTTAAAAATAGCCTTTTTCCTTTTGAATTAAGGCTTTAATTCAACTTAGAGTTTCAAAATAAGCGAACGCCCAGTTGTAAGTCTTTTGGTTTGAATAAACATTCCGGCTAGGAGTAGATTAGGAAGAATATTTGAAGCATTAAAATTTTTTTGAAAGGGTTGAAAGGCGCACTTCGTTCGGGAATATTCTAAACATTTGTGAGTATATTAGAGATGTGGTGGACTCAACTCCACCTAAAAGCTCGGCGACATTAATTTGTTAAGTGATGTCTGTAGTAAATCGGCGACAATAATTTGTTAAAACGACACGTAATTCGTTAATAACGACAATAATCTGTTAACGACGACAAATAAAGTGTTAATCGACAACAAAAATCGGGATGACTGGATTCGAACCAGCGGCCCCTTCGTCCCGAACGAAGTGCGCTACCAAGCTGCGCCACATCCCGCCATAAAAATGCCATTGTAAATTAAGAATATCACAACCCGTGCAAAATAGCAGAATTACATCCACATATATATACGATCGCTTCATCAAAGACTTTGCTTGCTACGATTAAATTTGTATAACTCTAGTGGTAAAAGCGGATTGTGACTGTAAAACCAGACTGGTTGCGGGTAAAAGCACCTGGGCGTGAGCGCATTGGTAACGTTAAAGAAATTTTGCGGGATTTAGCCCTCAATACAGTTTGTGAGGAAGCGTCCTGTCCGAATATTGGTGAATGCTTCAACGCTGGGACTGCCACGTTTTTGATTATGGGCCCGGCTTGTACACGCGCTTGTCCCTACTGCGATATTGATTTTGAGAAAAAACCCAAACCATTAGACCCCACAGAACCTGCACGACTAGCAGAAGCTGTTCGCCGCATGAAACTTAACCATGTTGTGATCACTTCTGTAAACCGAGATGATCTGGCAGATGGTGGTGCGTCTCAGTTTATAGCCTGTATTAATGCGGTTCGCACTGTTTCACCTAACACCACAATTGAGGTACTAATTCCTGACTTATGCGGTAATTGGAAGGCTTTAGAGTTGATTCTACAAGCTGCGCCAGAGGTATTAAACCACAATACCGAAACTGTTCCACGCCTATATCGCCGGGTGCGTCCCCAAGGAAACTACGATCGCACATTAGAATTATTGCAACGCACTCGTCAACTTTCTCCTAGCACATACACTAAATCCGGGATCATGGTTGGACTCGGTGAAACTGACGCCGAAATTCGCCAAGTCATGCAAGACTTGCGAACAGTGGATTGCGACATTTTGACCATTGGGCAATATCTCCAACCCAGTCAAAAACACTTGCAGGTAAACGAATTTGTCAATCCAGAACAATTTGCTGACTGGAAGGCATTCGGTGAAGAAATCGGATTTTTACAAGTTGTTTCTTCACCATTGACAAGAAGCTCCTATCATGCAGAAGAAGTTAGGAAATTAATGGAACGTTACCCTCGCTCCAAAAGTGATGAGTTAGGAGTTAGGAGTTAGGAGTTATGAGTGATCAGATGTACTCCAACTCAAAATTCTCCGTAACAATTCTGGGTGCGGGTGCTTGGGGTGCATCTCTGGCAAATCTCGCCGCAGCAAATGGTCATCAGGTGCGCGTCTGGTCGCGTCAAGGTTCCCAAACTCTCCAAGCAGTTTTAAAAGATGTCCAAATAGTCTTATCTGCTATCTCGATGATTGGCGTGAGGGATGTTGCTTCCCAAGTCCAGTCTTTCCCCCTTTCTCCAGAGACAATTTTTGTCACAGCGACGAAAGGCTTAGACCCTCAAACGACCTGTACACCGTCGCAAATTTGGCAAACAGTATTCCCTAACCATGCGGTGGTTGTCCTGTCTGGGCCTAATTTATCTAAAGAAATTCAAATGGAATTACCAGCAGCCACGGTGGTAGCCAGTAATATTCCCACGGCTGCGGAAGTAGTGCAGTTAGTATTTTCTTCTTATCGTTTCCGGGTATATACCAATCCCGACCCCTTGGGAGTGGAACTGGGGGGAACACTGAAAAATGTGATTGCGATCGCAGCTGGTGTGTGCGATGGTTTACAACTCGGAACCAATGCCAAAGCTGCTTTAGTTACCCGTGGGCTTACAGAAATGGTTCGCATCGGCAACAACTGGGGTGCAAACACCGAAACATTTTATGGTTTATCGGGTCTAGGAGATTTGTTAGCAACATGCAATAGTCCCTTAAGTCGCAATTACCAAGTCGGCTACCAGCTAGCTGGTGATAAGTCACTTACAGAAACTCTCGCAAGTTTACAAGGAACTGCTGAAGGAGTGAACACTTGTCGGGTTTTAATGCAACGAGCCAAGCAACAAAGCATTCCTGTTCCAATTACTGAGCAAGTTTATCGCTTACTTCAGGGTGAAGTCACACCCCGACAAGCGCTTGATGAACTGATGCTGCGAGATATCAAGCCAGAGTACAACTACTAGTACCGCAAGGCGAAAGTCACGCATTCACGCATTCACGCATTCAAAATCAATACAGCGTAAGAGTTTCGCTGATTTGGAATGGGTGGTTTATTTACGCCGTGCTGTACTAGTTAGTAGTCTGTCAAGTCAACTATGCTGGGTAACTAAGTTTGTAGTAAGGACTTTAGTCCTTATATTAAGCACGCTTTGTGCTTACTACATACCAGGCTTTCGTTAGCTTGATGGACTAATAGTAGTTTGTCTTGAAATTGGCAGGTTAAGGCTAATATGCAAGAGGACGCGGGGAGACGAGAGAGTATTTAATAACTTCCCCGCGTTTTCTATCTCCGTGTCGAGAGAATTTTTGCCGTTAATACTAATCACTTCCCCAATATCTATTAGCTCTACTTATACCTGAACAATCCTGAGAAAAAATTGGGAAATCGTCAGGATATTACTTTTGTAGCCATGTAAATGTGACTATGCCAATTATAAAGATGACATTCACTGAAGGATGTTTATACTGTGTTATAAAAATTACTGTCGAAACCCATCAAGGTTGAAATGTTAACTAAGTAGTTTAAATATTGAAAACCTAGCTGCCGATTTGAATAGCTATTGGTTCAATCAAAAGTTTAGCAGCCGATTAAGTTCAGTAATGCTGTATCCAATCAAACCCTTACAGTTAATTTCAAAAAAAATTGTAATGGAACGTTCAACCATGTTAGTTCATCGTAAATCACGGGAACAATAGCAACAGTTGAATAGCTGACCGTAATCTAAGCTGACCGTAATCTATTGTTACCTGGAGCCATTGAGACGATCTTTATGCCAGCAACATCTTTTTATGCAGATGCCCCCTACAACACCAAAAAGTCCCGCCAGGCTTTGGACTCGGATCTCACGGTTGATGACAGTGAGTTATCGGTAGATGATTTACAGGAGCTAGAGATGGCAACTGTAGACAATGCTAACTTTGCTGCTAACACTAACCGTCGTAGTACAGACCTAGTACGTCTATATCTTCAAGAAATTGGTCGGGTTCGCTTGTTAGGGCGGGATGAAGAGGTTTCAGAAGCTCAAAAAGTCCAGCGTTACTTGCGGATGCGGATAGTGCTTGCTAACGCTGCAAAGCAAGGGGATGAAGTGATTTCGCCCTATCAGAGGTTAATTGAAGTTCAAGAACGTCTGACCTCAGAACTAGGACATCGCCCGTCTTTGGAAAGATGGGCTGCCACTGCTGGTGTAATGATATCGGATCTCAGACCGACTTTGGCAGAAGGCAAACGTCGCTGGGCGGAAATTGCCAAGTTGACAGTAGAAGAATTGGAGCAAGTTCAGTCCCAAGGACTTCAAGCAAAAGAACACATGATTAAGGCTAATCTTCGCCTAGTTGTGTCTGTTGCTAAGAAGTATCAAAATCGCGGTTTGGAATTGTTGGATTTAGTCCAAGAAGGCACACTAGGTTTGGAGCGGGCTGTCGAAAAATTTGACCCAACTAAGGGTTACCGCTTCAGTACTTATGCTTACTGGTGGATTCGTCAGGGAATTACACGGGCGATCGCTACTTCTAGTCGCACCATCCGCCTCCCTGTCCATATTACCGAAAAGTTAAACAAAATCAAAAAGGCTCAACGCAAAATTGCTCAAGAAAAAGGTCGCACCCCTACTCTAGAAGATTTAGCAACTGAGTTAGAGATGACACCGACCCAAGTCCGAGAAGTTTTGTTGCGGGTTCCTCGCTCCGTTTCTTTGGAAACCAAAGTAGGAAAGGATAAAGACACTGAGTTAGGCGAATTACTCGAAACTGACAGTGTAACTCCAGAAGAGATGTTAATGCGAGAATCTTTACAAAGAGATTTGCATCATCTTCTGTCAGATTTGACTAGCCGGGAACGCGATGTAATTTTGATGCGGTTTGGTTTGGCAGATGGTCATCCTTACTCATTAGCAGAAATTGGCCGCGCTCTCGACTTATCACGGGAACGAGTCAGACAAATAGAATCCAAGGCTTTGCAAAAGCTACGTCAACCCAAGCGTCGCAACCTCATCCGCGACTATTTGGAATCTCTAAGTTAGTCATTTGTCATTTGTCATTTGTCATTTGAAAACTACACTTGACAAATGACTACGGACAAAGGACTGATTTGATCCCCAAGTTAAACAATTTTGGATTTTAGATTTGCAATTTTGGATTGACTTTGCCCACAAGGGGACTTAGCTCAAGAATTTTAGATTGGTTCTGTACACAAGGGACGGGGCATGAACCAAAAATTATTAAACCAATTCGCTTTTTCGCAATTACGTTTTGTAACGGGGATTTAACCCCGATGGTTCCTGAGCCTGTCGTACCCCTACGGGGAAGCAAGCTACGCGTAGCGTCCCGCTCTTAAGGACACAAAACGTGTTGCCGTCGTTAGGCAGGGGAATTAAACCCCGAAACTTTGTTAAATTATTTTAATCCAAAATCCAAAATCTAAAATCTAAAATTGCTGCTCAAAAGCCTTTTAGAGGCTTGTAGCAAATGATTTGCATTTAATTATACAACAGTTTCCCCACACCTTTGCTCAAATATCTTGAAGGTGGGGAGCAACTCAGCAATTCAAAATCCACTTATGCAAAATTAAAAGTCAAGGGATGCAATCGTTATAAGTATCCTAACTATTAGCTGTATGCAAATTAAATGCACTACAGCTTATTACTTGAATTTTGCTCAACATTTGATAAATTGTTCTTAAATATTTAGCATATATTCTCAATAGTCAATGATTGTTGCAAATTGCTCCTAAGATTTGTTATATTCTCAATTAACGACCTTTGTTGAGAAATATTAGTATGACTGTCTACACAACTACTTCACTCAAGGCAGAACTGAACGACCGAGGCTGGCGTTTAACTCCCCAGCGCGAAACAATTTTACACATTTTTCAAGAACTTCCGCAAGGTGAACATCTGAGTGCGGAGGATCTTTATCATCGGCTAGAAACTGATGGTGAAGGAATTAGTCTGTCAACTATTTATCGGACTTTGAAGTTGATGGCTAGAATGGGAATTTTACGGGAACTAGAACTGGGCGAGGGACATAAGCATTATGAAATCAACCAGCCCTATCCCCATCACCACCATCACTTAATTTGTGTTAGATGCAACTCAACTATTGAGTTTAAAAATGACTCAATTTTAAAAATTGGGTCGAAAACCGCTCAAAAAGAAGGTTTTCACCTGCTGGACTGTCAAATGACTATCCATGCAGTGTGTCCCAAGTGCCAACGGGCACTGATGCCGCTTTAGCACTTGGGTAGATAAAAAACAAAACTACTCAAATTAACCAAATAAATGGAATTTTGAGCAGTTCGTAATTTACTGTTACTGGAGGCAAGCAACCAGTTGGGGACTGATACTAACAACGCCAAAGCGGATGTTAAAAGCGTCCGCTCTTAAGATCCTTGAGACTGATGCCATAGAATTCCTGGGCTTGTTTAATCGCTTTTTTGGTGTCAGATGCCATCACACCGTTCAGCTTGCCTTTATAAAAACCCCGCTCCTGTAGTCGCGTTTGGATTTCTAGGGTATTAAATTCGCTTTTGCTAGTAGTATTAACTGAGCTATATAACTTAGCTCGCGTAGTTGGGCCAGCAACACCGCTTGCTGATAAGTAATTAGCTGCCTGGAATCTCCTGACAGCATCGGCAGTGTAAGGGCCATAGTAGCCATTTGGCTCTCCCTCTAAATATCCTGCCTGGATCAATTGTTGTTGAAGTAGTCTAACTGGCTCACCGCGATCGCCTACACGCAGTTTATTTCGATTGACTACCTTTGTGGGAGCCTCTTCTCCATCACCAATGCCAATTCCCGGCAATTTAGCTAATGTTGCTGGGCCAACAACTCCATCAACGCTTAATTTGTAAGAATCTTGGAACCGCTTCACAGCTTCTTCGGTAATTGGGCCAAATATTCCTGTGGCGTTCCCGTAATAAAAGCCTGCGACTCTTAAGCGTTCTTGCAAAGCTCTGACATCTTCACCCTCAGCCCCTTTTGTAAGGTAGTTGGAATTGCGGCGTTGGCTAGTCGCTGAACTGGCTGAACTAGTTGTGCTGGGCTTTTTGGCTTGTGCGCTTGTTACAGCAGTAGTTTTTTTAGCTTGTGTAGCCGTAGTTGTGGGCTTGTTCGCTTGCCAATTTTCTAATTTTTGCAGGGTGCTTGGGCCAACAATGCCGTCCACTGATAAACCAGCGGCCTTTTGAAAGCGCCGCACAGCTTCTTGTGTGGATACGTCATATACTTGGGTAACAGAAGCTTGGTAAAAACCTGCTGTTTTCAAATTTTGTTGTAGATTTCTGACAGAAGGACCTTGATCGCCTTTTTCCAGTGCCATGACGCTAGTAACAGCGCCAAGAATAGATAAAGACAGAGCAAGGGGCAACATATACTTCCAAGCCCTACCTGAAAGCCGTTTCCAGTCTGGTGCAGCTGCGTCCTTAAACAAAGAACTGAGGGAGACCAATTCACTGGGTGTGCTGTCTTCGTAGGCGAAAGCTAGGTGCAAATACGCAAGATTTTCCATATTTGTTTCCTACACCATTGATTTTTCTTCGATCACTGCTTCAGCTTGATGTACTAGGTTCCTCAAAGCTTCTAATGTTCCTATATTTACATCCTCCCACAAATTGCGCTTGTGTGCTTCTAATAATTTTTCTGCAATATCGCGCAGTGCATAAGGGTTCTTTTCCTGAATAAATTCCGAGACTACTGGATCGAGTAAATAAGCGTCTACTATGCCTTGATACATGTAATCTTCAACACATTTAGCTGTTGCATCATAGGCAAATAGATAATCTACCGTCGCTGCCATTTCAAAGGCTCCTTTGTATCCGTGGCGCATAATTCCCGCAATCCACTTGGGATTAACTACGCGAGAACGATACACCCGGGCAATTTCTTCTTTCAGTTGGCGGACTCGTGGTTTAGCGGGTATAGAATTATCACCAAAATAAGTTTGGGGATTTTTTCCCTGTAGAGAACGCACCGCCGCAGTTAAGCCACCCTGAAATTGGTAATAATCATCAGAATCGAGTAGGTCGTGTTCACGGTTATCTTGATTGTGCAGGACAACTTGCATTTGGGATAAACGTTGCTTGAAGGCTTCGGTATTAGGGATTGGGGATTGGGGACTGG
>NZ_CAXTNP010000041.1:0-35665 GCF_964245575.1 uncultured Nostoc sp.
ATGTAGGAGATAACCAAGGAGCAATTGAGGATTATACTCAGGCTATTAAAATTAACCCCCATTATGCAGATGCTTATAAAAACCGTGGGATTGCTCGTTATTTATTAGGCTCTCAACCGGGATTTCCCCAAGCAATCAAGATTAATCCTAAAGATGCTATAGCTTATAAAAAACGTGGTAATGCTCGTTCAGATTTAGGAGATTTTGAAGGAGCGATTGAAGATTATACTCAGGCAATACAGATTAATTCAAATTATGCAGATGCTTATTACAACCGTGGTAATGCTCGTTCAGATTTAGAAGATTTTGAAGGAGCAATTGAAGATTATACTCAGGCAATCCAGATTAATTCAAATTATGCAGATGCTTATTACAATCGTGGCAATATCCGTTTAGAAATAGCAGATAAACAGGGAGCAATTGAAGATTTTCAAAAAGCGGCAGACATCTATCGTCAAGAAGGCAAGCTAGAAGCACTCAAAGATACACGAGAAAAAATATTAGACTTAGAAATAGAAGAATCATTAGATATTTTAAACTTCTAAAAAATCGATTAATTCGGATAAATAGCAATTTTTAGCTACCTGAAACTCATATATAGCAATCCGATTTGATTCCTGAATTACTCGTAGAGACTTTTTACTGGGGACACAACGACTGCGCCCTTCGGCTACGCTCAGGACAAGCTCAGTGCATCGCTGGGGACTGGGGACTCTTTACTGGGAAAAAAGAATAAAGGTGTACTGAGTTTTTTTCACGCAATCAAATATGAGTCCTATAATACAATACGCTTGGGTTAAGCATTTCTTCTTTCTCTTTGCGTCCTTTGCGTCCTTCTCTAACGAGACGCTGCGCGTTCGCAAAGCGTTCCGAAGGAAAGGCGGTTCGTTAAAAAAATTGACTTTAACAAAAAGTTTTAGCTTTAACCCAAGCGTATTGTCCTATCTCATTTGTGAAAATTCTCCCTGTCCATATCCCCGACTTAGTAAAAGTTGTCCGGGATATATAGCTTTTCCTAATCAGATGAGTTACATCATAGCCCCCTCTGGAAGAGCGGGGAGGGGGTTGGGGGTGGGGTTTTTCTACCTCACAACTTAGGTCACAAAATTGCTCCAGTTTCTTTCAAATAAACCCGCGTAAATGGTTCATCTTCACCCAAAGAATAATCTTCAATCAACCCTTTGCGACGGATGGAAATGTCGTTGCCTTTTCTAATCACCACAGTCGAGTCATCGAAGACATCCCGCACCAACATCATCTCAGTTTCGGTGGGATTATCCAAAACTACCATATTACTACTGCGGTAAAACATACCCTCTTCATCTAGGATATCTTCCGCATACTCGGCAATCAGCAAATCAAGTTTTGGATGACGCAGCAAAGTTTGGACATTGCTGTTGTAATTTTTGCTTAATACTTTTTTGGAGCGATTCACAAAAACTGCATTACGACAAATAGCGCCTATTCTCCAGTTGGGATTTTGCAAAAGGATATGGTCAATTGTTGCTTGCAGTTCTTCAACTGAGATTTTATTAAAGGTAATAATCGGTATCCTAGAATCTGTACCCGACTCAAAAAAGGTTTCTAAGATATAAGAAGGCACATCAACGCTTTCACCAACAGAAGGTTTAAGATGCATTAAAACACCTGGTGCAGCGTTGATTTCCAAGATAGCAAAGTTACTGGATTTCCAAGATTCTGAGAGACTTTTCGTAATGACATCAATACCAAGGCAAGTCAACTGGAAGTGTTGGGCAATATCTTGCGCCAAGATAATATTGTCATCATGAACCGTGTGCGTTGCATCGATGCTCATACCTCCGGCTGAAAGATTGGCGACTTTACGCAGGTAAACAGTGCGCCCCTTCTCAATCACGCTGTCCAATGATAAGCGCTGTTCCTCTAAATAGAGTTCCATCGCTTCATCTATCTGAATTTTACTCATCGGCGAGGTAGGCGTGTCTAAGCGTGCAGGTTTCCGGTTCTCTAAGCGGATTAATTCTGCAAGCGTTAAATAGCCATCACCAACAACCGATGCTGGACGGCGTTCTGTGGCGGCGACAAATCTGCCATTGACACACAACAAACGAAAATCTGATCCGGAAATACTTTTCTCAACAATTATCCGAGTTAGCTGATCTTCGGGAATCGCTGCCAGTGCCCTATTATAAGCAGCTGCAAGTTCTTTTGAGTCCTGCACGTCAGCCGTAACGCCAATTCCTTTGTGGCCTACCACTGGCTTAACTGCCACTGGGTAACCAATTTGTCTTCCTGCTGCCAAGGCTTCCTTTTCAGAAAAGACGATATCGCCTTCAGGAACTGGAAAACCCAAGGTTTTTAAAAATGCCTTACAGTCATCTTTGCGGGTGGTAAACTCCGAATCTAGATGGCTATCACAGTTAAATGTTGTTGCTACCCCCCGGACATGTTTTTTTCCTAAGCCGTATTGCATTAATCCTTCTTCCCACAAATAAAAGGCGGGAATACCTTTTTCGTAGGCTGTTCGCAATAGGGCGTAAACCGTGGGGCCACCATAGGCAGAGGCGCGGAATTTATTTTGCAGCCTCACTAACTGTTCATCAAAGTTAAAGTCTTCATCTTGGGTAATAGCTTCAAACCAATCCCAAACAAAATAAGCTACCTCTCTAGTTGTGCGTTCATGTAGTGATTGGACGCTAATCCGCACGAAATCTGGATATGGCTTGACACTCCAACGGTTAAGGTGCAAATCCATATCCAGTTTTCCGACTTCGGACACAACTTGGGCAAATAGATGAGCATAAGATTCGTAGCTTTGGCTGCCCAGATTTGGATAGCGATCGCCAATCCTTGCAATATAATTTTCAATGGGCAAACGCTCTCTAGACTCAACTAGAGCAAAGTCAAATACTAGCGCCCCTATATCTAAATAGGGGTTAGGCCCAATATAATGCTTGAAGTTGAAAATATCGAATACATCCGTTCTTCTAGCATTAATGCGGACTAAATCACTGCTTTTTTGTAGAACCATTGATTACGAACCTTTGGCTAAACACCCTGAGATTTTAGATGCTGAGTTCTGGTTACTCAGACTTATTGATTGTAAATTGATTCACATTAATTGTAGAGCGTGATGGCAAAGCCATTGACCTAATCAGAACCCAGACTAAACCTATTAGTAAGCATTTTCAACTATCTCAAGGCATAATTTAAACCCCCCCTACCTCAGCAAAGAAAAAAGTACTGTCAATTCATCCTCTTGAATAGTCAAATATATAACCTTTGAAAGGTGCAACACCCAGCCAAAAATTTGTATAAATGAACGTGCGGTATTGAAAAGACAGCAAAGTATGAATAGCACAGAAGCTGCTCTAAGAGATGAAATTCGAGAACTTGCTGAGGAAGCTTTTCACCAAAAGCTGATCTCTGGGCATGGTGATGGCCCAGACATGGATGAGTATCAAATTGTCTACCAAGGCAAACCCAGGCATCTCCCACTAGAACAAGCACGTTTTTTCTTAACTAACTTGCTTTACAGAAGTCGCATTCATTAGGACTTACCATCCGATATCTAATTGCACCCAGCTAGGGTTAATACCAATTATTAAATAATTGCACGATAAATTTTTAATCGGCAATTAGTAATGCCTTTAGAAAATAACTCTAGAGGCAATCGCTGCTATGGCTTTTATTAAGTCAACGAAAGTTAATAAGGATGGTTATTTTTCATGTAATTTTTTGAAAAAATTTTTTGGTTTCGTTGCGATGTCTAACGACAAGCCGCTTTGCGTCTACGCAAATATCAATACTACCTTCTATAAGGTAATCTACCAAAGGGATGCTTGTATAATTTTAATTGTCATGGTTTAGTGAGATTTATTAATTCAAGTCAGGGGGCATCATGGTACAGACTAATATCAAACGGCAGTTGGTAATTATTGGGGGAGCTGAAGACAAGGATGGAGATTCCATAATTCTGCGGGACTTTGTGCGGCGTGCTGGAGGTACGAAGGCGCACATTGTAATTATGACGGCGGCGACAGAATTACCAAGAGAAGTGGGAGAAAATTATATTAGAGTTTTTAAGCGACTTGGAGCGGAGAATGTTCGCATTATTGATACAGAAACCCGTGAAGATGCATCTTCATCTACCGCATTGGAAGCAATTCATAAAGCAACTGGGGTATTTTTTACTGGAGGAGATCAAGCTCGCATCACTAGCATTCTCAAGGACACCGAAATAGATACGGCGATTCATCAACGATTCTCTGAAGGTGTAGTTATCGCAGGTACAAGTGCCGGAGCTGCCGTAATGCCAGACGTAATGATTGTGGAAGGCGACTCAGAAACACATCCTCGGATTGAAACTGTTGAAATGGGCCCCGGTCTTGGTTTTCTACCAGGAGTGGTAATTGACCAGCATTTTTCCCAGCGCGGACGCTTGGGACGCTTAATTTCAGCTTTGATACTACAGCCTGCTGTTTTGGGATTCGGTATTGACGAGAATACCGCTATGGTCGTGACAGATAACCAAATTGAAGTGATTGGTCAAGGTGCGGTTACGATTGTTGATGAATCAGAGGCTACATACAACAATATGGACGAAATTTTGAAGGATGAGTCTTTGGCGATTTGCGGAGCAAAGCTTCATATTTTGCCACATGGCTTCAAATTTGACTTGAAAACCCGCCAGCCTATCCTAAATAATGGCTCTGTGGCAAATATGTCTGTAGCTGTTGGTTGAACAACACCTAACTTTTAGCAGGTGCGTTTAAATTGAGTCAATAATTAATAATTGTAGATTACTGACATTTATTTCTTGAATATCCTCCCAAGTACTCTCAGAAATAGCGGACATAGCCCCGCATTTTCAGCAGGAAAGGGGGGATTTGTTGTTAACAAAACAGAATTCAGGAGTCAGGAGCCAGAATTCAGAATTAAATTCTGTGTGACACTTCGGCTACTGAAAGCCTCGATCAACGATTCAATAGCGAAGCGATCGCTTCATTGATAGACTCTTATACCAATTCACGAAAATCCTGATACATATAGATTTATCGTAGGGGCATGGCATTGCCCATTGGTGTCAACTTCAGGTGAAAGCCTAGTCTGATAAGCATTTGTAAATTCGATGTACCACCTAAATTTTAGATCCCCCCTAACCCCCGATAAATTGGGGGGAACTAGAATCTTGTGCCCCCAATCGGAAGTTGAGGGATTTAAAACTACGGTAAATTGCGTCTTATAGGCTTTTATTGACACTTATAGGCCAATACAGTTCAGTTAAGCATCTCTTTCTTCTCTCTGCGTACTCTGCGCCTTCTCTAACGAGACGCTGCGCGAAGGCGGTTCGTTAAAAAATTGACTTTGGTAACAGACTTTTAGCCTTAACCCAAGCGTATTGACTTATAGGCATTGCCATGCCCCTACCAGCGTATTTATATCATTGTGAAATTGGATCACGTTTACTTAACCTACGTTGTGCTAAACCAAACCAACCTGATGAAAGATACATCCTGGTTTTGGGAACACTAGATTTAGCACCAGACTTAACAGGAAAGGGTTGATGTCTAAAGGCGAATGGAATAACAGATTGAAAAGTACAGTTCCCCTGCAATTACCCATAACATACTTAAAATCAGTGAAGCGTAATACAATTACCCATGAATTTGACTCTGGTTCACAAGCAGAAATACTACCTATACACGAAAGTGACGACATATCGGAAGCATCCAAGCTACTACGGCAAGGAATTCAACAGCAGCAAGCTGGTGAATTAATAGCGGCGTTGAAGTCCTTACAACAATCCTTGGGGCTGTTTCAGGCAGTTGGGGATTTGCAAAAACAGGCACAGGCACTTTCTTTTTTAGGATTGGTAACTTACACTGCTGGAGACTACAAAGGTGCTATCTCCTACTCCGAACAGTGTCTGTCTTTGCTGAATAAGAACTCAGATTTAGCATTGCAGATGCAAGCACTTTCCCATTTAGGGAATGCATACCGTCATCTAAATGACCATAACAAGGCTATTGAATTTTTAGAAAAGTGTTTAAAAATAACGCAACAGCTGCAAGACAAACGTAGTCAAGTAGCAGCACTGAATAATTTGGGATTGGTGTATAAAGCTTCGGGCAACTTTACACAGGCAATTGAGTATCAGCACCAAAGCCTAGAAATTGTCCGGGAACTCAAAGATAACTGGGGCGAGGAACAAGTACTCAAGAATTTGGGTAATGCTTGGTATGCTTTGGACAATTACCCAAAAGCGATCGCCTATTATGAGCAGTGTGTAGTACTAGCACGTTCCTTAAACCATGTTCGCAGTACTTCTCAGGTGCTAAAGAATTTAGGGAATGCTTGTTATGCCTTAGGTGATTATCCTATAGCCATTAAGTATTATGAAGAACGGTTGCAATTAGCTAGAGAAATTCAAGACAAGCGTAGCGAGGAACAGTCTTTAGGTAACTTAGGAGTTGCTTGTGAAGCTTTGGGTGACTATAACAAAGCCATTAAGTATTATGAAGAACGTTTGCTGTTAGCTAGAACTATCAAAGATCGACGCAGTGAAGAAGAAGCTCTTGAACGTCTGAAAACTGCTTGCTATGCCTTGGGTGATTATGCCAAAGCTATGCAATATCACCAAGGAACATCTTCAAATAATTCGTAATTCGTAATTTGTAATGGGGATTTATAAAGAGCCATAAAACTTGCTGATGCCATTAGTTTTCTTGACAAAAACGCCCAAAAATCGTTGAAAAATAAGAGAGGGAATAATTAATAGTTAATAATTAGTTAATAATTAGTTAATAATTTCAAATTACTCGCATAGGTCAATTTCTCCGATTGTCTTTTGTTGCTGAAGATATCCAAGAACTTCTAATGTATCTACTTGGGGAAATTCCGCATAAAAATTACTCACACTCCAAAAGGGTTCCGGTGTTTTCAAGACAATTGTGCGATCGCCCCACTGTTCTAACCAAGGTAGCAATGTTTGTGGCGCTACTGGAGTACATAGCCAAACTGCTGCTGGAGAAAGTGTTTTGAGAGCAGTTGCCGCTACCGCTATAGTCATACCTGTAGCAATGCCATCATCAACTAAGATGAGCGTCGCATCCTCTGCATTCACCTGCGGACAAGCAGGAATTAATAGAGCCTCAAGAGACTTAGCTTGGTTTATCGCTTTATTTAAAGCTACTTCCCGCCACCGCGCATCATGTTTAGGGCGAAATAGCTTTTGATCAGTCCAAAGAACATTTCCAAAAGTAGTCACTGCACCAATTGCTAACTCTGGATTTTCTGGATGGCTAATCTTTTTCGCCACAACAATTGTCAACGGACAATCCAAAAGACGGGCTATTGGTGCTGCTAATGGGACACCCCCTCTTGGCAAAGCATAAACAATTGGTACAGGCTTTACCCCAGAATCAATAGTTTGCTGAGTCAAAACATCATGAATCACTCGCGCCAATTCCTCACCCGCATGGGTGCGATCGGCAAAAAGTGGGGTATGTGACATGGTTTCCCCCAGCATGTTAGGACAGTACTGCTTTTATGATGACTGAATTTTGTCTCAAATTAACTGATACAATAAGATTTGTATAAATAATTAAGTATTCAGCAAAAGTCTATTAATTCTGATAAATCTCCAACCAGAGCAGTATTTAACTCAGATAAGACAGACGCTGCTGATACCAAAATCCTAATTTTCATGAGCAGCGAAACCCAACTCAGCCTCTTCGACGACTCAACCCTTAACCAACGAGAACTGATTCCCACAGACGCTAAAATTGCGATCGCTCCGGGAACTTATTCTGATATGACGCAGTTGGCACAGCATTGTAATAGCTGTCATCGTTGTCCATTGGGAGACACTCGAACTCATGCTGTCGTCGGACGCGGTAATCTTAAAGCACCAATTATGGTTATAGGAGAAGCGCCTGGTCAAAATGAAGACGAAACCGGCTTACCATTTGTAGGCAGATCGGGGCAGTTACTAGAGAAAATTTTGGCATCTGTAAATCTGAGTACAGAGCATGATGTATATATTGCCAATATCAACAAATGTCGCCCACCAGATAATAGAGTTCCTACTCCTGTAGAAGTGGCGGCTTGTTTACCCTACTTATTAGAACAAATTCGCCTAGTTGACCCCAAAATAATCCTGTTAACAGGTGCAACTGCTGTCAAAGGCATCACTGGCGATAAGCGGGGGATTACGAAAATTCGCGGACAGTGGCTGGAGTGGGAAGGGCGTTCATGTATGCCAATTTTTCATCCTTCCTACTTGTTGCGTAACCCTTCTAAAGAAAGAGGTGCGCCTAAATGGTTGATGTGGCAGGATATCCAAGCAGTGCGTGCCAAGTTAGACGAAATCCAAAATAACAGCTAATAAACATCTAATGACTCAATTTTGGATTTTAGATTTTAGATTATCCACTGTGAGAAAGTAATTTAAAATTGGAATAACCAGGGTATAACCAGAAGTGTAGTGACCAAAACGAAGTTACTATTACATCCAGTCATTCAGGGAAATTAGCCCATGAGCTTCGTTTTAGAGCGTGAAATGCCTCCTCTCCGAGAAGATGAAACTGGAGCAATTCGAGTTGGCAATTCAAGAGTTTTGCTAGAGGTCGTAATCCGAGCTTTTCAGGATGGCGCATCCCCTGAGTCTATTGTCCAAAGGTACTCGACCCTATCATTGTCAGATGTTTACAGCACCATTGGTTACTATCTTCGGCATCAAAACGCTGTAAAATCCTACCTTAATCATAGAGAACAGTTAGCTGAATCTGTACAGCAACGTTTGTCCAGTGTTCAACCTGATTTGAGTCTCATTCGTTCTCGCTTATTGGCTCAACAACAATCTTAAAAGTGGTTATGTTGAGCTTGTTAAGCGATGAAAACTTTAATGGCGATATCATTCGAGGGCTATTTCTGCGTCAACCCAATCTTGATTTACTTCGGGTTCAAGATGTTGGTTTACGGGAAGTAGACGATCCAGCGATTCTAGATTGGGCAGCAACCAATGAACGCATTGTTTTAACCCATGACCGTGCAACAATGCCAGACTTTGCTTACGAGCGATTAATAACGGGAAAGCTGGTGTCAGGATTATTTGTAGTTAATGACCGGATGCCAATTAGACAGGCGATTGATGAATTGCTGCTACTTGTTGATTTTAGTAAGCAAGCAGAATGGCAGGGAGTTGTACTCTATCTACCTTTATGAGTAATTTATACGAAGTCTTGAATTACTTAGCAGTCTTTTTTATACCTTGCCATCTTTCTCGTAATTGCTTCAAATTAGGAGGATGACCACCATAACGCCAACTAACATAGGCTTGGCTAATCTCATCTATTACCTCAGCAGTTGCTGGGGCATGATGCTGATATGAGACTCTGGCATACTCTAAAGGTGTTTGTGCTGGATGCTTACCTAAACCTTTTTGGGTTGTCCATTGCAGCATTTGTTGATAAAGGCTCTCCATTGCTGGCAATTTCTTTAACCATCGACGATTGCGCCACTCTCGCCACTGTCCCCAACCCAGCCAACCAAAGAAAGCTGCTGTAATTGTCAAGATTAAGCCAGTCAATACGCCAAACCAACCTTGAGAGAATAAAGCGAAAAACCAAGCGATCGCTCCAATCACCCACTTAAATATTGTCTCAAATACATTATTCAACAAACCTGTCACTGGAGAAGGCAACCACCCAGCAACCCAATGCCACAACTGACGCAACACACTAAAAGTCTGAGTATCTTCCACTGATGGAGGTATGAGGGGATGATTGGGAATCGGGTCAAAGGCAAACCAGCCATATTTAGGAAAATATACTTCCGTCATCGCATAAGCGTCAGTATTACGGACAACATATAGCCCTGTAAATGGATTAAATTCTCCTGCACTAAACCCTGCTACCAACCGGGCTGGGATGCCAATGGAACGCAACATTACCGTGAGAACTGTTGAGAAGTGGTCTGGATAACCGCCTTTATATTTGAATAAAAAAGCTTCTACTAAGTCATCTTTTTCTCCAAAATAAGGCAAATCTAAGGGATTTTGGGGAAGAGAGTAACGTTGCTTTAAATATTGAGCTAAGTAGAGAGCCTTTTCATACGGTGAATTTAGGCTTTTAGAAGACTTTGTTACCCCTTCCCGACTGTAGTTAGCGAGAATTTCTTCGGTACGTTGTCGAACTTTTTCGGCAATTTCGGGAGGAATTTGCAGATAATGCTGTTTAATATCTCGTGGATATTTAGTAGAAGCTTCACCTAATTTAGTGCGATCGCGGTATGGCACTTCAGAAACTACTGTGTAGGTGAGTCCTTCAGATAATTCCACAGGCGATCGCAATCCGTCTTCTTTATCAACCGCGATCATTGGTGTTGGAAAGTAAATCTCTTTGGGATAAGCCATCGCCGGAATTAGGTTAGGCAAATCCGCCACTACTGTATAAGTTTGTACTATCTCTTGGGTTTTACCAGTAATCAGAGGTCGGTTTAAGAAGATTTGGTAAGACCAAGGCGATCGCTTGATTGTTGTAACATCTTCATTACGGGAAACTTCCCATCCCTTACCCGTATAACGGTCAAATCCTAGAACTCGCCAAAAACCCTCAGCTTGCGATCGCACCCGCATCACAACTTTCGGTTTCATCTCGCCCCGCAGGTTTTGGTTAATTTGGCTATTAAAACCGTAATAAAAGTTATTATCTACTTTACCTGGTTCACCAGTTTGATTTTGTCCCGTACCACCGCCTTGATCATCACCTTTACCTTGGCGGACATAACCAGGATTAATGATACTACGTCCGGTGAAATTACCTTTTATTGGAATAGCAGAACTTACAGGAAAATTCCGTAACTGATAGCCAGGAAATCTGGGTAAAACAGCAAAAATTGCCAGTCCTAGACCGACAATTAGCAAAAAATTCAGAATTAAAAATTTAAAATTAAGAGTTGAGGAATTCTTCTGATTGAATTTTTCCTTTTGAGTTTTTAATGGTTGCAAACCCAAGCGGGAGCGATAATCTAATACTAAAGTGGGCAGAGCAATCGCTAAAAATAACAGCAACACAGGTGCAAATGCGAAAGTCTGACTTAACGTTGCCGCCACACCCAATAAAATCAGTCCTATAACAATCGAATAGCCCAAATTTTTCCGGCGGGGTGTATCAAAGCTATGTAACACCTGGAGTTGAATTAATAACTCTGCCAAACCCAACCGCGTATCATTCAACTCTCCTACTAACCGCCCAAAGAAAGCACCCAGTGCTACCAACATTCCGATAGCGATACAAAACTTAACTGCAACATTGGCATCCCGGCGACGATAGTAACTCCAAATCGCACCCAATACACTTAGGGGTAATGCCCAAAAGCTGAATGAAGTTTCGGCGGCGATATCCGTCGCCACAATTCCCAAAACAACCAACGCTAGTACCAGTACCCGTAAGGAAATTGAATCTTCCACCTCTATCAAAGGCGATCGCTGCGAATTTTGCTGCCATAAATTACCTACAGAGACACGCCAAAACCGATTCATATTGGATAAGTTAAGCATTTCGAGTCTAAGTGAAAATTCCACGGAAACAATGCTGAGGACGAAACTGTTCGCCCTACTTTAAAGTATTCCCGTTAAAAGAAGCTTTCTTATCCTGCCTTGATGCATCTATGAAGGTTTAGTGCGTATTTTAAAAGTTAAATTCCTCGCAGGAGTTTCAAATGTTAAAAAAATTGACTTTATAGCGTTTCCTAATTACATGAGGTATGTCAGAGCAAGCTCTCGAAGAGCGGGCAGGGGGTTGAGGTTCTTGGGGTTTGATAAGTAATCAAGCAAACATGATATAACGTTACCGCAAATTGTAACGCCAAGTGTGAACATAATTTTGTATAAAAAAACAACCCTACCGAATAAATTCGTTGTGAAAAATTAGTGGCTTGGTAAAACAAAGGCGAAATCAGCACAACACAAGAAACTAACTCGTTTCCCAGGCTTTGCTAGTAACCCAGTAGACTGACGAGTACCCACAAAAAATCAATTATGGGATGGAGGGTGAGTTTACACCCACTGCTTACCTGTAATCACACTTAAATATAAGTAAGCACCCTGTTGTAAGTAGTATCTAGAGATAGAAAAAGCCCCAAGGCAACAGCTAGACAATAGTTACCTTAAGATATTCGGCATTACGTACTAGCGGTGGCAATTAAGGTTACACAGTGGGATTAATGACAAATAAAAGCGGCTGTTCGTCTATTTCTGGAAACTCAACTTCCAGAGTATAAGTTGGGTTAAGTTGTTCGCAACCTAACTCTACACTTAAGTATCCTGGAGTCGAAGATGTTGCCATTGCTAAAGTGCCACTTTTGCGAAGTGTCAAAGTTCCTTTAACAGGTAACTCAGCCTGAACAAGTAACTTCGTAAGTTTACCTACAGACTGATACTCTACTCTAATGTTCAAATTACCGACAGTGGTTAGCCATTGTCTTTCTACCACCGGACTAGTTGCTGAAAGTGGTAGAGTTAGATTTTCCAGCAGTTGTTTAGCCGCCAGCAAGGACAAAGCCATTTGTTGACGCGGTTGTAAATCTGAATAATCGCTCTGAATATTGGGCATTGTCTCCAGAGTACTTACAGACCGATAGGTGCTTCTTAGCACCAATCCCGCGATATCGTTCAGTGCTTGAGACTCGTTGGGAAAAAAGTTCTCCACCACTTGAACTAATTTTGCTCCCAGAGGTACTGAAGATGTCACCAACGCCTGACATTGTTCCAGCAATTGCTGAAAAACTCTTTCCGGTAAGGGAAGCGGCAGGTTCAACTTCGACTGTTGTACCATCCACCCCCAGGTAGGAACGAGCGTCATTGATGGCTCATCAATAAAGTCGGGATATTCGATTAATTGTGTTTCCCAAGGAAATAAAGGTGGGTGGTCTTGGGCTTGGATTTGTAAGCGATGCTTAAGGACAGATTGGAAACGATCTAGCACAGTAGGAATTTCTCCCAATTGAAAGGTCTGGGGCGTTCCTCCCAATTTTGGCTGACTGCTTTTTGAAGTAGTAGCTTCATTGTGGAGGTTTTTTACCCCGTCATTTTCCTCACATTCTACAGATTGGTGGTTATTTTTGACATTATCTGTCAATAACCAACCGAGACACTGAGATTGTAAGGATTCTGAGTCACTATTCATGAGTAGATGCACCTGATCCGGACACTAATGAGTTACGAATTTCCCAAGCTTGCTCAAGAATCTTAAACCATCGTTTTTGAAGTTGTGCCATTGACAGCCCTAAAGTTTTTGCGATTTTTTCATCGGCTTGTCCTTGTTGCTTCAACTCTAGTAAAGATCGTTGCTTATTGTCCAGCTGTGCTGTATATACTTGCCATTGCTGGGGAGTTAAGCCCAAATTGGTGTGCAAAGAAGCTTCCAGCCACTCGTGAACCAATTCCCAACGGTGTAATAAAGCAAACCGAATCAAATGATACTTGAAGCGCTGCTGTAAGTAATCTCTCTGACGAGGGGTTAAACCTAAAACCGACTCAATTTCCTGTGCTGATAGATCCTGGAGGCGGAGGGAAAAGTAATCAGCACAGTCAGATTGTTGCCGTTCTTCGAGATAATTCATTAATTCTGTAACCACAACGGAACGCAAAGTATCTTCTTCAGGTTCAGGTTCGGCTTGCGTTGCCATTGTGGAACGTAATTGATGCACTGCTGGTTCTTCCCAACAACCATCGGCTTCACTATTGCTGCCTTCTGCGGCTTGTTCTATATCTACGCTGGTTTCTGGGGGCTGCTGTTGAGAAAAAGTTTGCGCCCGCAAGATAATTAGCTGCTGCTGACGGCCTGGTAAGGGAATGCGTCGCTTGCCGTAGCGTTCGGTAAATGCCATGTACTCGGACAATTCTAGAAGCGTCTGAGGGCGATAAGTAGCATCAAGTTGATTTTCTCGCCGGAAAGCGTTTAATGCCTCCAGATAAAAACTTTGTAAAAAATCTTCAATTATAGTCAGTCGCCCTTGATAACTCAATTGCTTCTGAGGCGGATTAATGTATCGATAAATAATTGCACTCAAAGTACTGTGTAATTCTACCCTGCCCCGATTTGAACCCAACTGATAGTACCTGAGACACTGTTGTAGCCGATGCCGAGCCAGGGTCATCGCCGAGCTTTCTACAGACCCAGAAGCTTGAATACGTTTGCTTTCATGGCAAATCCGATATACTTCGGTGGTAATACGTGTTGCTACATCGTGGCAATTCTGTTCCGAAGCTTTGGTTGATTGTTGAAACTCCCTGGACAGGAGTTGAAAGATCACCTCCACGCCTTTAGAATTTTCTCCCAGAATATTTGCAGATGGAATAGTTGCGGTTGCGGCTGAATTCATAGTCTCGGTTTTCAAAAGACCCTAAGTATTTAAATACAACCTGTACGACTGTGGGTATTGGCTTTTTTGATTTTACGTATAAGCTAAACGCAGACCAATCCTACATTGAGAATGTGGATGATTTTATTATTCCCAACTTCGATGGGATTGTTCACACTTTGATAGATGTTATTGCCATTACCCAGGAGCCGTATACAAGTCATTATGGATTTAGAAACACAAATTCAATTGCTGATTGACAATGCACCCCGCGATGGTATAACACCAAATCTGATTGCAGCAATTGCTCCTGCTCTTAGAGCGATCGCTCAAAAATTACGTCACTCCCAGTACTATATTCTCCAAAATTCAGAGTCAAGCTGGGTTTTAACTACATTGAGCAATCTTACTAATCCAGGATTGGAAAAGTGCGTTGTTTACGCTTTCCCTACCATACAGGATGTCTCTCTAATTTCCCCTGCTGGGCTTGACCCTCAAATGCTAGCTAAAATTATCCCTGTCACCCATATTTTGTTCCAATTGGTGGCATTGGAACCCGTAGATAGCATCATTTTTTTGGAGACGCCGGGTAAGACCACTCATACCGTTGAAATTCGGCGAACTGACCTAGAGAAACTCATGCAACAACAGCTACGACAACAGCGATCGCCTAAACAGATACCCCCTGATATTGCATAGAAAAAACTTGGATGTGGGATTTTTTAGATACAATCCCACATCCAAAATTTTAAATCTCAAATTTGTTTGAAAAAGTTTTTGATGAAAATAAATTAATGCCAGTTACTAACCTTCTAGTTGTTTAAAGAAGCAAGCCATCGGCTTAATTTTCTGCGTAATCTAAAATTGTTTAACAAACAGTTATCAGTGAACATTTTTCCAAATTTAGCTGACCATTAAGCAAAATTTCCCCACCTAATAACAGGTGGAAGGTTTGGCTTGGGGTCTAAAGTCCCATTTTTTACCTGTTAACTGGTAAATGATTTAAAAAAGACGGCTCAGTGTGTACTCAGCTATGTTAATCAATGCCTGGTGGGATTCTGAGGGTGGGAGAACTTCAAGATGTTCAATTGCTAACTTAGCATGGTGAGCAGCTAACTCTCGCGCCTGCTGTATGCCTTGACTATCTTGAATTAGTGCTAGTGCTTGCTCTAAATCTTCCTCTTGAGCGAACTCTCGCTCAATCAGCACTTCCAAGGATGGTTTTTGGGTTAAAGCAAATAAAACGGGTGCAGTCAGATTACCACTTTTAAGATCCGACCCCACTGGTTTACCCAAAGTATCTGTTGTACTGGTGAAATCTAGAATGTCGTCAACAATTTGAAATGCTATACCAAAATGACGACCGTAGCTATATAAATGCTCAACAGTTTCTCGCGAAACTTGACTGAGTAACCCAGCAGCTTTAGAACTGTTAGCGATTAACGAAGCTGTTTTGTAATAACTCTTCTGGAGGTAAGTTTCAATAGAGATACCAGCATCAAAACGATTCAGTCCCTGCTGAATCTCCCCAGTAGCTAAATCCATAATGACTTCTGAGAGGAGTTTCACCACCTCTAAATTGTCCAAATTTGCTAAATACCAGGACGATTGGGCAAAAAGAAAATCTCCTGCTAATATGGCAATGCGATTACCGAACAAACTATGAACGGTAGGAACGCCTCGCCTCACGTCTGATTCATCTACCACATCGTCATGTACCAAGCTAGCTGTGTGAATCATTTCTGTAATCTCAGCTAGGCGGCGATGACGCGGTGTAATGTCTTGTTCTAACATTGTTGCCCGCGATATTAGCAGGACAATTGCTGGTCTGATACGCTTTCCCCCAGCACCGAATAAATGTTCGGCTGCTGCAAACAGAATGGGGTGGCGATTTCCAACTAGCTGTTTTAGGTTATCTGCTAGTAGTCGCAGGTCTGCTTCCACAGGGGTAAACAGGGAGGTGGCTGGGGTCATGGATGGGCGGACTCTGACTTAGGTTACGAAAGTTTACATATCCTACACTCATTTTAAGATAACCCTGTGCCAGCGCAAAGTTTTCATAAGCTAATCCCATTTTCAGGAGTCTATAGGTGATATTTAAGGTTAATAGTGTATTTGTCAATAAGCAATTATGCCTAATTATTGGTAAATCATGTTTTAAGTAACTTAAAACATGAGTTATAAGTACATGGGAATAAATATCAGCTAATAATTATATTAAGTAGTTTCCCGGTAGACCTTTCCCGCCACAGATCAAAACAGAAATTAAGCAATATTGCCTATTGACAAAATAAATTTTATTTTAATAGTTTAGCAACGAGTCAGACTAAATTTCTTCAGGACTGAAGTGTAGCTATTCAAAAAACTTGAAATTTAGTAGTCGAGTCATCTCAAAATTTCAGATTGTTGTGTTACGCTAAAATATAGGAATTTAAAATTTTTCAGATATTTACACCCCAAAAGTAAGTCACCTAGTAGTTGATTTTACTGTGTCAGTGATGTAAGTCTAAAATAATCAGTCGTAGCTTAAAATTAAGGAAATAATTCCTTTTATTTTTCCTACGATCCGCGAAACTCCTGGTTTGGAGCTATGCGATATCCCTATGGGAAGCCGCTACACGTCTTCAGCGCACGTTGAGCGCAAGCATTGCTCCTTTCACAGCAATGTGATCAAAAATAAAGCAGATCAAGTAGACCGCAAAGAATCATAGTTTTAAATTGCCTTTTAGCAATCTAACTGCTGTGGGATCTATGGTCTGCAAGAAGCCGTATTAGACAATTAATTATTTATCTGTAGAGAATTTTATCTTTATAGATAATTTTACCATAGGAGACTACAGCCATCAAGAAAGTACTTGCTTGGCTAAGGTTCTACTAATTTTATGGAATTTTATATTTATTTAGAAAAGTGCTAGTAGAACAATGATTTACGGAAGTATACCTATGATGATTTTTATTTTAGCGTCTGGATATTTGTTCACAGTTTACCTGTTATTAGCACTGGCAAAGCGAACGGGTACAAAGACTGTTCCGACAAGTTTCCCTTCACCTGGCGAACGAAAACACAAGCAAGAGATATCAGTTAATAGTCAATAGTCATTTGTCATTTGTCATTTGTCCTTAGTCCTTAGTCTTTGGTCATTTGTTTTGATTAAAGGACTAAGGACTAATTATTTTTATTGGAGTTGGGAAATAGCGGTATCAGTGAAGCAAACCTCTTCAACCATTGGGGTATAGCCTAGCCACTGCACTCCTGACTGGGAAAACTGTTTAGGACAACCGCTAACGGCGAAGCGAGTTGGCAATGGGAGGTGGGTATTTTTTAAGCCTAGCAAGTCTAACTCTTGGGCACAAGCTGCTACGACATGAACAGCTGGGTCAATCAGTTGGACATGGGAGGGGAGGAGCGATCGCAGTACAGGTGTAAGGTGGGGATAATGAGTACAACCGTAGACTAAGGTATCAATTTCCTGCTCTAGTAAAGGTTCTAGGTAGGCTCGTGCTACTTCAGCAGTATAGGGGTCATGAATACGATTTTGCTCAATGAGTGGCACAAACTCTGGACATCCAACTTGCCAAACTTGGACATTAGGATCAATTTCGAGTATAGCGTGCTTATAAGCATTACTCTTAGCTGTAGCTGGAGTGGTAATTACACCAATACGTCTTCCTTGCTGTACTGCTGCCCTTGCCCCTGGTAGGATAATGTCAAGGATTGGCAGAGAAAACTCCTTACCTACCGTCTCCAGCGCTAGTGCCGAACTGGTGTTACAAGCCATAACAACCATTTTCACACCCTGCTTTTCTATCCAGGTGAGGATTTCACGCATAAATTGTACAATTTCTGCTTGTGAGCGGATACCATATGGAACTCGAGCTGTATCCCCAAAGTAAACAATTGATTCATTGGGGAGTTGCCGATATAGTTGTCGCAGTACAGTCAGTCCACCCACACCACTATCAAAGATGCCAATTGGGGCACGTTGTGGTTCTTGAGCAGAAAAATTGTCAAGATTCGCTTCAAAGATCGAAGATGAATACACAGGCAGATATAAATTTAGGTTTTGGGATTTAAGATACAGAATTTAGCAGACAATCTACAATTTGACCACTAAATTCTGGATGTTAAAAAAGTATAAATACCACCTTTTAATTAGTAATTTGTACTATATTAACGCTGTAAGTATTTTAGGATGCCACGAGCGATCGCTTCTGCCATCTGATTTTGATACTCTGGTGTTCCCAATCTGGGATTGTCTTCTCGACCAGTCATATAACCTGTTTCTACTAAAATCGAGGGCATAGAGCTTTTCCTGAGGACGTAGAATCTGGCTTTGCGGGTTCCCCGGTTTTTGATTGTACCGATGTTCTGGAGGATGGTATTGCGAACTACTTCAGCCAGAGCATAACCGCTATCATAATAATATACTTCTAAGCCATTAACATCAGGGCGATTATCAACCGAATTAGCGTGAATGCTGACAAACGCAGTCGCATTAACTCGCTCGGCAATTTCTACCCGTCCCTGAAGTTCTACGAAAAAGTCAGCATCCCGTGTGAGTACCGCCTGTACACCATTTTGCTCTAAAATTGCTGCTACCCTTTTACCAATAGGCAGGATTACGTCCTTTTCTAAAAGTCCGCCTAGACCTGGGGCACCTGAGTCTTTTCCACCATGTCCTGGGTCAATCACAACTAGTAATTTCCCTCTGGGAACCGAGGGGCGCGGCTGTGGCTGGGAGATAGGACGAGGATTATCTGTGGGGTTTGGGAATTGACTTAGGTTTGGCGATGGCAGAGGAGGTAAACCAATCGGGGGTGTAACGCTACCAGAGCGTTGTAATTCTAAAGCCAAAAGCTGGTCGCCAACCTGATTGAGTTCCCCAATTTGTACTCCGGCTGCTGGTTGAACCAAGACGACGACAGTATTGGATTCTTGTGGTTGCAGGCGAACCCGCAGGATAGGGCTATTAGCATTAAAAGTCGGGCCTGTAACTTTGGCAGCTAACCGAGCATTGTTGATGGTGATGCGGAACAGACCAGAAGTTCTATCCCAGCCTCCTGTAGCAGATAAAGCTTGGTCGCCTCTAATCAGCAGTTGTGTGCCATTACCAGCCAATTGCACAGACTCAATGGTAGCAAGTGAGGTGTTAGTAGATGGTATTGGATTTGGACTATTACCTCCAGGCAACTGGGCAACGCCACGACTGGGAAGAACTATAAAACCACCAATACTGCTAGTTGTTGCCCGCCAATTTTGACTATTTTCGTCCACCTGTAAAGTTATACGAACAACAGATGGGCTTGTTTGTAATTGGTTGAACTGAATGCGGCTAACACCATAGCGATTAATCGGCAAATCGCGCTGCCCTAGATTTGGTGATAAAGTAGCGCCAGTAATATCGATGTTAACTGCCCTTTGATCGTTGCTACGATTTACCTGAATCTGAGGATTACCACCATTGGTGCGGATGAAAAAACCATCGCCTGTGACTTGTAAGTTCTCAATTTGAGTAACTCTGGCAGCAAGCATTCCGTTTTTAGACGGATTAACAGGGTTTGCTGTCACCACGTTGTAAATATTTCTTTGGGAGAACACTGGTGGAGATGTTCTCGGTGAAGTCTGTGTTGCTATAGCTTGTTCTTGTTGCCCCCCAGTATTTGAGGGGACATTCTCAGCTACTGGCGTAGGTAATTGTACCATCCAGCGTTCACCAAGTGTCCCCGCAGGAGATTCGCCAGTTGTGCCAACAAATTGTACTCCCTTGGGGTCAAGAGTATAACCAGGAGTCAGTTCAACGACTATGCGCGTTGTTTGTTCGTCAAACTGCCCAACACGGATAGCGCGAATTGCACCGCCCACCGATTGGGTTAGCTGCGGACGCCCAAATGTAGTTCCTGGCAAATCAATTACCAAACGAGTGGGGTTAAAAATTAATTGTGCTTGAGGTTGAACATCCCCCGAAGTATTAATTTCCAGACGATTTTGGTTGGTATCAAAACGCCAAGATTGGAGTCTCGCGGCCATTGCCGGCGACGACAGCATGAAGATAGTTCCAATAGTACTGGATAGTAACCAGTGTAATTTCACAGTCCTTTCTCCTAATTCACATTCATGGGAGCCGTCAACATTTCAACATATTGGCAAATCCTCACACCGTCATCGCGCACACTTGAGTTTTGCGCTGTTATTAAGACACAGCTAATGGCGTAAAATATAGCACGCTCCTTTGATTTTGCCATGCCATGAGCCTATATAAATTTGACTGTCCATTTTAGATTTTAGATTCCTAATTTTAGATTTTTTTATTTTTGGTTCATGGCGGACTAACGCTTTGATACACTAACACCTCTTGTGGCGTGAAATAATTCCATCATCGAAAATTTAAAATTCTCAACCCCCATCCCTTTATCAGTGGGGTTAATCCAAAATCGTTCGACTGAGTGAAGTCCAAGTCCAAAATCCAAAATCCAAAATTGCTTGGCTTGCAAATCATCAAATGACAAGAACAAAGAAGCTACTCCTATCCCGCCGCAAAAATACTTAAATTGTTTACTACTAAATTGGATAAAAATGGGAAAGATTAGATGTATTTACTCAATAATTTCGACTAAATCACTTATCTTCTCTTTAGATACTGAAGAACGCCACGAGCGATCGCTTCTGCCATTTTATTTTGGTAAGCTGAGGTTCTGAGCCTAGCCATATCCTCTCGACCAGTCATATAACCCGTTTCCACGAGAATGGAAGGCATAGAACTTTTTCTGAGAACATAAAATCTGGCTCGCCGCACTCCCCTGTCTTTGAGAGTACTAATACTTTGAAGAATGCTACTGCGGACAATGCGAGCTAGACCCAGACCGCTATCGTAATAATAGACTTCCAAGCCATTAACATCGGGACGACTCGCACCTGCTGAATTAGCGTGGATGCTAACGAACACATCAGCATTAGCTCGTTCTGCTAATTGCACCCGTCCTGGAAGGGTAACAAAATAGTCAGAATCCCTAGTCATAATTACTTGTACACCATGTTGCTGCAAAATCTCAGCAAGTCTCTTACCAATAGGCAAGATAACATCCTTTTCGCGTGCCCCCCCAATACCAAGCGCTCCAGAGTCTTTGCCGCCATGTCCGGGGTCAATAATAACTACCACTCGCCCATTGGTAATTCGGCGTTGTGGTTGTGTTAGGGGCTGGGGATTGTGATTGTTTGGGTCTGGAAATGGCCCCCGGTTTGGTGGTGGTAGCCCAGGTAAAGCAAAGGGGGGTCTTCCGGGGAGGGCGACAACTCGACGAGAGCCTTGTATTGGTATCAAAAGCTGGTCGCCAATTTGCTGGGGTTGCCCAAGTTGCACTCCGGCTGCTGGTTGAACTAAAACAACGACAGTGTTGGGTTGTTGGGGTTGCAGACGTACCCGAAGAATGGGGCTATTGGGAGCAAAAGTCGGGCCTGTGACTCTGGGAGCTAACTTGGCATTGGTAATTGTGACGCGGAACTGACCTAAGGATCTATCCCAGATTCCCGTGGCAGATAAAGTTTGGTCGCCTCTAATTAGCAGTTCTCTGCCATTATTAGCCAGTTGTACAGACTCAATTGTTGCTGGGGAGTTGTTAGTAGGTAATCTGTTAGGTAAGGAGAGTGGTTGTGACTGATTGTCAAAATTATTATTTCCAGGCAATCTGACAACGCGACTAGGAAGAACCACTAAACCAGCGCCGTTACTATTAGTTGCTTGCCAGTCGGGGCTATTTTTATCTACCCGTAAAGTCAGGCGAACGCCAGGAGGTTGGCTTTGTAGTTGGGTGAATTCGACACGGCTAACACCATGTTTGTTAACAGGGATATTATTCTGTTGTGCCAGACGTGGTGATAAAGATGCATCAGAGATGTCCATGAAGATGGTAGCGCGATCGCGGCTCCGAATTAGCCGAATCGGAGGATTACCACCACCACTGGTGCGAATGAACAACCCATCACCTGTTACTTGTAAGTTCTCAATTTGAGTCGCCCCTCTTGTAGTAGTGGCAACCCTTGAAATACTAGGTTGCGGCTCAGAGTTTGGGGTAACAACAGTGTAAGCAGTTCTGGGAGAAGAGGCTACTCTATCAACTTCTGGTCTAGGTAATTGCACCCTCCAGCGATCGCCAGTTGTACCTACAAATTGCACTCGTTTGGCGTCTAAAGTATAACCAGGAGTCAGTTCGACAACTATACGGGTTGTTTCTGCATCAAACTGCCCAACCCGGATCGAGCGAATTCCACCGCCCACCTGTTGGGTTAGCTGCGGACGCCCAAATGTAGTTCCTGGCAAATCAATTACCAGCCGAGTTGGGTTGAAAATTAGTTGTGCCTGGGGTTGAACTGCTCCTACAGTATTAATTTCCAGCCTGTTTTGATTGGCATCAAATCGCCAAGATTCAAGTCTCGCAGCCATTACCGGCGACGATAGCATGAAGATAGTTCCAATAGTGCTGGGTAGTAACCAGTGTAATTTCACAGTTCTTTCTCCTAATTCACGTTCATGGGAGCCTTCAATATCTCAACTCATTGGTAAATCATCACACCGTCACCACCTAAACTTGACCTCTGATGCCTTTTCTAATTTTTTAAGCTGGTATAAAGACGCGCTTAAATCAGTTACCAGGTTTCATATTGGGTCTAAATCCCCATGTGAAATTTTCCACCTTTACAGGTAGGAACTCTGACTCCCAAGGAAGCTAGAAAACTAATAACTGATAACCGTTCACTGATAACTGTTTTTTGTTTTTCGCCATCAATGCACTAAATAGATAATTCCCATTACTGTCAGATGATCTAGCAAAATTTATGGGTGTTACTCCCCAATTACCTGGAAAATTTTCAAATAAAGGCTCACAAGCCAAGGGAGACTGGAAATAAATAACATTCCGAATGCTGGTAGAAATTATAAACAGACGATTATTCTACAATCAGACGGGACAGAAATTTAAGAAGAGAAGTTTCCACTGCATAATTGGGGATGAGGGGGATGAGGGAGAGTTATTGAACAAGTTTCTTCCCATTCCCCATTCCCTATTCCCCATTCCCAAAGATTAGCGATCGCTAGATTCAGGAGTTACTTCCAAATTGTCACTGTCATTTGATGCTGGTACCTTCAATTGAGGCGGTTCAATTACCAACGAGGTTCCAGAGGAACCATCTAAAATCAATTGGTCTGAGCCTGAATCCACAGTTTTTGGATCTGGAAATACAAATCGTAACAAAGGAGGAGCTAAAAAGGTTGTCAAGATAACCATCATGATGATTGCCGCCCCTAATGGTTTCGAGAGAGCGCCACTGGCTGCACCAACACCAGCAAATACTAATCCGACTTCTCCTCTCGGAATCATCCCTACACCGATCGCTAAACGGTTGATTTCCGGTTGACCAAACACGCTTAAGCCTGTGATTACTTTACCGAGAATGGCTACTGTGATCAGGAAAGTTGCCATAATTAGACCTTCCCGATTATCGGGAATTGCTGGGTTTAAAACTCCCAAATCGGTTTTTGCGCCAACAGTCACAAAGAAAATTGGCACTAACATATCGGCAATGGGACAGACTTGCCTTTGCAGTTCTTTACGCTTATCTGTCTCTTCTAAAACTAAACCCGCCGCAAAAGCTCCTAAAATTGCTTCTAAGTGGATGACGGCGGCAAGGTATGCCATAGCAAAAGCGAAGATGAATGCTGGTATCACCAGTCCACCGCGTGTTTTGAGTTTATCAGCGATCGCTACAAAGGACTTATTGAAAACATTGCCTAGTAGGATTGCTCCCACGATAAAACCAGTGGCGCTGATAATCAAATAAATGACTTTGCTTACATCCACCACGCCATCTTTCGCTAGGCTGGCAACTACCGCTAAAACGATGATTCCCAGTACATCGTCAATTACAGCAGCACCCAAAATAATCTGCCCTTCTTTAGAATTGAGTCGCCCCAATTCTGACAGCACTTTGGAAGTCATGCCAATACTAGTGGCAGTCAAAGCCGCCCCGGCAAAAATTGCGGGTATAGCACTAATTCCAAATAAAGTCATCAGCCCCACAGTGCCAGCAGCAAAGGGTACTGCTACTCCCACTACTGCAACGACGGTGGCTTGGATACCAACTGCCATTAAATCTTTTAAGTTTGATTCCAAGCCGATTTCAAACAGCAGGATGATCACACCCAATTCTGCCAAAACCGAAATGACCTCAGACTGCGCTGCAAACACGGCTGGAGTGGCTTCAGGCGTTAAACCAGCAGTGATTTGAAGGAAGGACATGATCAAAGAGTTAGAACTGTCTGTGCCACCTTCTGGAAACACTAAAAGGTGGAAAACAGAAATACCAACTACCACACCACCTACAAGTTCGCCTAAGACAGGCGGTAAACCCACTTGGTTTGATAACTCTCCACCAACTTTGCTGGCGAGATAAACGACTACTAAGCTTAGTAACACTGCTGCTACTACCATTGAACTGTCTGCGGCTGGTGTTGCGGTAGCCAGCAGAGGAAAAGAGAAGTTGATTGGATCTAACAAATGCATGGGTTCTCTGAAAATCCTTCTCTTTGATTTTGACGCGTTTCTGAAAAACATCCTATGGAAATGCTATTTGCAGCTTTTAAAACTTAATTTGTGTCATTTGTCAACTTAATCAAGCGCTGCTAGAAAACTTCTCAAACCGGGACTACAGATTTTAATTTATCGGTAAGCAAGTTCGTAGGGGACTTCCAAATAAAAAAATACTCAAAAAACTGGCGAAAAAACTCTCTCCTCCTTATTCCTCTGTGTCTCTGTGGTTCGTTTATTTGGAAGTCCCTAGTCAGGACTTCAGTCCTTATTCTCTAAGCACTTTAGTGCTTAGTACAAACCCTCAAAACGAGCTTGAGAAAATACTGTGTAATTTTTTTAGTTTCCAAAAATGTAACCATTTCAGCTTTTGACTATGGCAGTGTCAAAGTAAGAACATACAAATCGTATCTAGCCGCACTTGAGTTGTGAAAAACTTGTGGTGGCTGTTGACTCTTAACAGCCACTATAAGATTGCTACATACGGTTCTTAAAAACATCTGTGGATACTTTGAGGAGTGCAAATCTTATGACTAGAGCCGCTTTACCCGGTTCTCAGTTTCCCTATGGAAACTTGTGGAAAATACTGCCTTTAGCAATGCTTTTATGTGTAATTTTTACACTGCCTGCGTTGTCACAAGAAAAAGATAAATTGTGGCGAACCCTTAGTGTCAGTGGTCGCGGAGTAGAAACAATTCCTACAACCCTGGCGCAAGTTAGTTTAGGAGTAGAGATTCAGGGCAAAACAGCCCAGGAGGTACAGCAAGAAGCCGCCCGGAGATCATCGGCTGTAGTTGCGTTCCTCAAGAGCCAAAATGTCGAAAAATTACAAACTACTGGTATTCAGCTTAATCCAGTTTACAGCTACACCAATAATGTGCAGAAGATTACAGGATATGCTGCCAATAACACTGTGAGTTTTCGCATTCCTACCGAGAAAGCTGGTACATTATTGGATGATGCCGTGAAAGCAGGTGCAACACAAATTAATGGTATTAGTTTTGTTGCTAATGATGAAGCGATCGCATCTGCTCAAAAACAAGCATTAAAAAAAGCCACCCAAGATGCCCAGCAGCAAGCTGATGCTGTTTTCAGTGCCTTGGGTTTCAAATCCAAAGAAGTGGTGAGCATTCAAGTTAATAACGCCAGTGCGCCTCCACCACCAATGTTTTTAAGGGCTGAAGCTGCCAAAGTAGCTGATGCTTCCACTCCTGTCGTTGGTGGTGAGCAGCAAGTAGAAGCATCGGTGACACTGCAAATTAGTTATTAGTTATTTGTCATTTGTCATTAGTCATTTGTGAGCGCAAAGGAATAATAATCAATGCCCAATGTCCCTCAAGAGTGCTGAGTTCCTCTTTTCCGTTAGCGGATAGCTATGGTTGAGCCATTGCTGAGTGCGGAGTAGAGCAGAGAGAAGAATAACTCCTAACTCCTGTACAGACGCGATTAATCGCGTCTCTACTCCTAACTCCTAACTCAGCACTGTTTTGCCCAATGTCCAATTAGAAATTCTCTGGCGAAAAATCTCCGCCCCCTTCTGAATCGCGCTTAGAGCCTAATAAATCCAGTTGATCTACTTGGATAACTGGTGAGGATCGGTTTGCTCCTGTTTGGCGATCGCTCCATGTGTCAAACTTCAAGGAACCTTTAACTGCAATTTGCTTGCCTTTACGTACATAATTACCTGCCACCTCAGCCGTTTTTCCCCATAGTTCCAAATTAAACCAGTCAGTATGTTCGCCTTCTTTTGTACGGCGATTAACAGCTAGTGTCAATCTACACTTAACGCTACCAGACTCGAAATACTTAATCTCTGGGTCGCCGCCTACACGACCAATGAGGGTGACAACATTGATACTCATGTGGATTACCTTTTAGTACATGCGTACTTTGTAATTTAGACTTTCATCATAGCGAATTGTGAAACACTTGAAAATAATGCGTTAAACAGTTAACAATATAATTGACTTGAAAAATTATACATTCTACTAGGAGAAACACATAAAAGTATAGGGATATACTAAGCTGACCATAAAATATCAAAAAACACAGAAGTAAGACATAGTAAATATTCCTGAGAATCATATAAAAATATAGTCTAGTTTACTCAACTCAGGATATAAACATAATCGAATCAACTCTACCGTTGTAGTCAAGAAGTATCGCAGATAGGGGGCTTAAAGACGCGTGGGTATTTTTAGGAACTTTCGCACATCATGGGATATGGGTATCGACCTCGGTACTGCTAACACCCTCGTTTATGTATCTGGTAAAGGTATTGTACTGCAAGAGCCTTCTGTAGTTGCTATCGATGTCAACGAAAAGGTAGCACTGGCAGTAGGAGAAGAAGCCAAAAAAATGCTCGGCCGCACACCTGGAAATGTGATTGCCCTCCGTCCCTTGCGCGATGGTGTAATCGCTGATTTCGATATAGCCGAGCTGATGCTGAAAAGCTTTATTCAGCGTGTAAATGAAGGTAAATCTTTAATTTTACCCCGGATTGTCATTGGTATTCCCAGTGGTGTCACAGGAGTAGAAAGGCGAGCTGTCATGGATGCAGCTCACCAAGCAGGAGCAAGAAAAGTTTATTTAATCGATGAACCTGTAGCTGCTGCCATTGGTGCAGGACTACCGGTTGCTGAACCCACTGGCAACATGATCATCGATATTGGTGGTGGTACGACAGAAGTTGCAGTGCTGAGTCTTCAGGGTACAGTGATCAGCGAATCAGTACGTATTGCTGGGGATGAACTGACTGAATCGATCATCCAGTATATTAAGAAAGTTCATAACTTAGTCATTGGTGAACGTACTGCCGAGGACATCAAGATTCGGATGGGTTCTGCCTATCCTACTAATGATGATAATGACGCCATGATGGAAATCCGGGGCTTACACCTGCTTTCTGGTCTTCCGCGTACTGTAACAATCAAAGCCCCAGAAATCCGTGAAAGTATGTTGGAACCGCTATCAGTAATTATAGAAGCTGTGAAGCGGACACTGGAACGTACACCTCCAGAACTGGCAGCAGACATTATTGACAGAGGTATTATGTTAGCCGGTGGTGGTGCTTTGCTCAAAGGCATAGATACCTTAATTAGCCATGAAACGGGGATTGTGACTCACATTGCCGCCGATCCTCTCTGCTGTGTTGTGCTGGGAACAGGTCGTGTGTTAGAAAACTTTAAACAGTTAGAACGAGTTGTCATTGAAAGCTCTCGCAATATGTAGCAAAAAAAATATCAGACTTGAGTTCTATTGGAGTTCTATTTGGATTTTATATAAATTGAATCCAAGTAGAACTTAATTATTTAAGTATATTAAGGGATATATGGTTACAATACGGCGTTGGTGGGATCATAAAGGGTTGCAAATAGGGTTGTTAGCTCTAGTAGTTGGTAGTGCTTGGATATTGCGACAAACTCAAGGTGCATTGGTGCTTGAGACATACCAGGCAATTACCCGTCCATTAGAGATGTTGCAGTCAGGGCCAACTCCAGAAGAACGTCTCAGGGATGCTCGGATATTGGAATTGCAAACCCGTATAGTAGATTTGGAAAGTCAAAAGACAAAGCTACAAGATTTATTAGGCTATGTGGAAAAAGAGCCGTTGGCATCACGGCCAATTCCAGCGCGGGTAGTAGGACGTAGTGCTGACCAGTGGTGGCAACAAGTTACCCTGAATCGCGGTGCGAATGCAGGGATTCAGGAAGGCTTTATAGTCAAGGCAGAAGGCGGATTGGTGGGTTTAGTGGAGAGTGTAACTCCCAATACTAGCCGCGTGTTGTTAATCAGCGATCTCAAAAGTCAAGTGGGTGTATCAGTTAGCCGCACAGCAGCTAAAGGCGTTTTGCGTGGGGATTCTTCAGCAGAAGCGGTGCTGGAGTTTTATGAAAAAGTCCCAAATGTCAAGGTAGGAGATTTAGTTTCCACATCTACTTATAGTCAGAAATTCCCATCTGGTTTGGCAGTAGGACGAATCAAGTCGCTGGATTTAAAGAAACTTCCCGCATCAGTAGCGAAAATTGAGCTTTTTCCGCCAATCCGTTCTCTCGATTGGGTAGCTGTTTATCCAAAGTCGCAAAACCAAGAGTCAGTAAATCAAGTGCCACAAAAGTCTAAGTAAATTCTTCAAAAAAATTCATAGAAAAATGAAGATTCCTGCATTTGGTGGTAGCAGGCAGAAAAAGCCAAAATCGTCAGACCGAAAATCGAAATTCCGAATCCAGCCACTTTCTTGTTGGCATCCCGGTGTACGTCAGTTGTTGAGTTGGATAGTGACGGCTAGTTCAGTACTGTTATGTTTACTGTTATTGCCAACCCGCTTGCCGGGTATGGAATTATTGGGAATTGCCCCTAACTGGCTGTTAATTTGGGTGGTAGCTTGGAGTGTGAACCGCACAGTGTTTGCCGGAGCATTAGCAGGTATAGTTCTGGGGCTACTTCAAGATTCAATGTCATCACCTAACCCTACTCATGCCCTCAGTTTAGGTATAGTGGGAATTTTAACTGCTCTGCTCCAGAAGCAGCGTTTTATTGAAGAAGATTTTATTTCGATTGCTGTAATTGTCTTTGTTATGGCAGTTTTGGCAGAAACTATTTTTGGGTTGCAATTAACTTTAATGGGGAATGAGCGCAAGGTAACAGATATTTGGACATATTACCAGCGTGTCGCCCTAGCCTCTGCCATTCTTAGTAGTCTGTGGGCCCCTGTAGTGTATTATCCGCTAAATCTTTGGTGGCAACGGATAAAATTGTTGGAACAATAGTCAAAGGATTTTGGATTTTAAATTTTGGATTAACCCCGATAATCAAACAACACCGTATCATGGTAGTTAGTGGCATTTATGTTTGATACTTTCTTTTTTGCCTTGAAAAAATATCAGGTAAGTCATCTCCTGATTTACTGACGGCAGAATGTGGAAGCTTTCACTAAGTAATCTAATTGGAGAACGCTAATGTCGAAGGAAAGAAAAAGTAATAAAGAGGTTAAAAAACCTAAAAAAGATCCCAAAGACAAAAAGGAGAAAAACGACCCAAACAAATAGAAATATTTAGGTAATTAGCTTTAGCGAAGACCAAGAGTTGTATTTCTTGAAATTGACAAAACTTCGTCCAGTAGCATTGAGTAGGATAAGTTATTGTCAAAGATTTATTCACCCTTGGTCAAGCCTCAAAATTTCATAATTTAGGTTAGTGCGTCCGATGTCTACGACGGGCTATTCGGCGTCGCAACTAAATTAAGCAGGAGTAAACTTCAAGGAAACCCCATTCATGCAATAGCGCTTGCCTGTGGGTGCAGGGCCGTCATCAAAAACATGACCCAGATGTCCACCACAGTGACTACAATGCACTTCAGTTCTGGCCATAAACAACGACCGATCTACAGTAGTAGCGATCGCACCTTCAATCGGCTTAAAGAAGCTAGGCCAGCCAGTACCACTGTTAAATTTAGTATCAGATGTAAACAGTGGTTCTTCACACGCAGCACAATAATAAGTACCATTGTCGTATTCCTTATCCAATGGGCTGGTGTGAGGGCGTTCAGTCCCGTGTTTACGCAATACATTAAACTGTTCTGGCGTTAAAATCGTGCGCCACTCTTCTTCAGGTTTGGTAATTTCAAATCCACTATTAGAAGTTGTCATCGGTTCTGACCCCCAATTGATATACCTTGATAACAAGGCTGTGCCGACTATTACTGCACTAGCCTGTAAAAAATACCGTTTGTCCATATATCTATTATTTTCTATTTTTAGGTTAACTGGGCAATCAACTCTAGTACGGAATTCCCTACATTAATGACTATAATCAGCGATCGCCCTGAATTACACCTGATAAACTGATTAAAATTAGCTAAGAAATAACAAAATAAACCCACCGTACATTAATGGCAATGCGCTTTTTTGGTCAGGTTACCCAGTAAATTAAATGTAGGGCGTAAAAAAATAAACTAAATGAAAGCGATGTCTAACGACAAGCCGCAAGGCGTGTGCGCTTCTGATTTTGCATCTATCGTCGGCGAAGAAAATGCTGTTTGTCTTTGGGAAAATATCGAAATAAGTCAGCAAAAACGTATTCAACAGGCAATCTCTAACGAGAAGCCCTTCTCTACGAGAGGCTGCGCCAACGGGTTCGCAGTCGCTCATGGGGGAAACCCCCAAGACCGCGCTGGCTCACCGCAAGGCGTCTACGCTTCTGGAAATTCTCCCAGTTGTATCGTCTATCCCCGCACTCAACAACAATTAGCTGCAATCATTGCTACAGCTTACACTAACAACTGGCGTGTTCTCCCCTGTGGTAGTTGCAGTAAACTTAGCTGGGGGGGTTTAGCTAAGGGCGTTGATATTGTAGTTAGTACAGAACGCATTAACCAACTCATTGAACACGCTGTTGGTGATTTGACTGTCACAGTAGAACCTGGGATGAAGTTCTCTGATTTGCAAGCACTTTTGGCAAAGTCGCGGCAATTTCTCGCCATTGACCCCACAGCACCAGAGTCAGCAACCATTGGCGGTATTGTTGCTACAGGTGATACAGGTTCTCTGCGGCAACGTTATGGTAGTGTGCGCGACCAGCTACTAGGTATTACCTTCGTGCGTGCTGATGGACAAGTTGCTAAAGCTGGGGGAAGAGTAGTTAAAAATGTTGCCGGATATGACTTGATGAAATTGCTTACTGGGTCTTATGGCACATTAGGCTTTATTAGTCAACTAACTTTCCGCGTGTATCCGCTACCAGAGGCATCGGGGACGGTGGTACTAACGGGTAGTGCAGAGGCTGTATCGCAAGCGGCTGATATCCTTCGAGGTTCGGCATTAACACCTGTTCAGGCTGATTTGCTATCAACTAAATTGGTGTCTAGTTTAGGTTTGGGTGAAGGACTGGGATTAATTGCCCGCTTTCAAAGTATTAGTGAGAGTGTTAAGGAACAGTCAAACCGAGTTTTAGAAGTTGGGCAAAAGTTAGGTTTAAACGGGGCAATTTTTGTAGATGGTGATGAAGCTAATCTATGGCAGAGATTGCAAAAACGAATACATACTACTGCTACAGAATCAGTAATTACCTGCAAAATAGGAGTGTTACCTACTGCTGCCGTGGAGATTTTGACTCAGGTGGAGTTGGGTTTAATTCATATAAGTAGTGGTTTAGGTTTGTTACAATTAGAGGATAAAAATCAAGTTTTGAAAGTGCGCGATGAGCTATGCTCCGGTGGAGGCGATCGCACTCAAGCTAATAGAGGTTTTTTAACAATTCTGGAAGCACCAGTGGCGGTTAAAGAACAAATAGATGTTTGGGGTTATACGGGGAATGCTTTACCGTTAATGCGTCGTATTAAGGAACAGTTTGATAGTAAGAATATTTTAAGTCCTGGTCGGTTCGTGGGTGGAATTTAAGAAACAAACCGCAGAGACACTGAGGACGCTGAGATAGAGAGGGGAAAGAGAGAAATATGCAAGTTTCAGAAAATTCTGTTAATAATACAGCTAGTTTAAAGAATTTGAAAGGGTTTGATGAGAATCATCCACCTGATCCGAAGTTGATCGATAGTTGTGTACATTGTGGATTTTGTCTCTCGACTTGTCCGAGTTATCGGGTGCTTGGTAAGGAGATGGATTCTCCTAGAGGACGTATCTATTTAATGGATGCAATTAATGAGGGTGAGATTGCTCTAAATACGGCAACTGTAGAACATTTTGATTCTTGTTTGGGCTGTCTTGCTTGTGTGAGTACTTGTCCTTCTGGTGTACAGTATGAAAAGTTAATTTCTGCAACTCGTCATCAAGTTGAACGAAATTATCCTCGCAGTTTGCCAGATCAATTTTTTCGTCAACTGATATTTTCTTTGTTTCCTTATCCTAACCTTTTACGGATTTTACTAGTTCCGTTGTTGGTTTATCAAAAGTTGGGATTTGCTAAATTCTTTCGGGCTACGGGTTTACTCAATAAAATATCGCCCCGTTTGGCAGCAATGGAATCTATTCTGCCAGAAATTACTCTCAAATCTTTTCAAGATAATTTGCCTACCATTATTCGCGCCCAAGGTGAGAAGCGCTACCGAGTCGGGATGATTTTGGGTTGCGTGCAACGGCTGTTTTTCTCTCCTGTGAATGAAGCAACCGTGCGGGTTTTAACGGCGAATGGTTGTGAAGTTGTGATTCCGAAATCTCAAGGTTGTTGTGCAGCGCTTCCCGAACACCAAGGACAAACAGAACAGGCGAAAGCTTTAGCAAGGCAGATGATTGATAGTTTTGCTAAGACTGATGTCGATTTTGTAATTATCAATGCTGCTGGTTGCGGTCATACTTTGAAAGAATACGGTCACATTTTAGAAAGTGACCCAGAATATCGGGAAAAGGCAAAGGATTTTGCAGCTAAAGTTAAAGATGCTCAAGAGTTTTTGGCAACTGTTGGGTTAACAGCAAAACTATCACCACTGACTGATAAACCCTTGAATTTAGTTTATCAAGATGCTTGTCATTTATTGCATGGACAAAAGATTAGCGTGCAACCGCGTCAGGTGTTGCGGCAAATTCCAGGGGTGAAGTTGAGAGAACCAATAGATGCGGCTTTATGTTGTGGCAGTGCTGGGGTTTATAATATGCTGCAACCAGAAGTTTCTGAAGAATTGGGTCGGCAAAAAGTGCAGAATTTGTTGAATACTGGTGCTGAGTTAATTGCTTCTGCTAATCCGGGGTGTACTTTGCAAATTACGAAGCATTTGCAGTTGCAAGGTAAGAAGATTTCAGTTATTCACCCGATGGAGTTGTTAGATTATTCGATTCGCGGTGAAAAGTTAAAATTGTAGACATTTGTTGGCTGCATTATGGATTTACTTCTGTCGTTTTTTGATAAGGACAGAAAACACAGGTAGGGGCGCACAGCTGTGCGCCTCTACTATTTGGATATGTTTTTATTGAAAGTCCTTAATCCAATACGCTTGGCTTTGTGAAAAATTGTAGGTTGGGTTAAGCAAAGCGCAACCCAACAAAGCCCCGGAAATGCTGGGTTTCGTTCCTCAAACGCCACTTGCTTCTCCTGTCGGAGACGCTGCGCGTAGCTTGCTTCCCCGTAGGGGTACAAGCCGGGGAACCCGTCCAACGCAGTGGCTCCCCAACCTACACAGTTTAAAGTTTTTAGGGTTAACTGAACTGTATTGGTCCTTAATCAGTCATTTTGAAGAAGCTTTTCCGAAATAACCGCTTTCTCGTCTGTATAATCACTGAAATGGGCAAGAGTATCAGCCTAATTTTGGGTGATTTGTGATGAAACTAGATTTAGTCAGGTTTTTTCAAGCTTGCAACCCCAGTAAAACTCTGGTTGTGAGCAAACCGGAGGATAGACAATATTATATTGATTTCTCTAAAGTGCGTGGTGCAAAGATTATTGAAGAACTTGGGCGAACTATCACTCGCCTTGCACCTGAGCAACCTACTTGTCAATTATTTACCGGACATATAGGCTGTGGCAAGTCTACTGAATTACTGCGACTCAAAGCAGAGTTAGAACAGCAGGGATTTCATGTGGTTTATTTCGAGTCTAGCCAAAGCCTGGATATGGCTGATATTGATGTTACAGATATTTTACTGGCAGTTGCTCGTGAAGTGAGTCAAAGTCTGGAAGCAATAAAAATTAATCTCAAGCCAGGATACTTTCAAACCCTGTTTACTGAACTTGGTGAATTTTTGCAAACGCCCATAGAACTTGGGGGAGAGTTATCTGTAGGTATTGCCAAAATTACTGCCAAAACTAAAGATAGTCCAAAACTTCGCGGGCAGTTACGGCAATATTTAGAACCGCGCACCAATGGCATTTTAGAATCAATCAACAAAGAATTGCTCAAGCCTGCTAGAGAAAAACTCAAGCAGCAAGGTAAAAAAGGACTGGTGGTAATTATAGATAATCTCGACCGAGTGGATAATTCTCAAAAACCTTCCGGTCATTACCAGCCAGAATATCTCTTTGTTGAACGGGGTGAACAGTTAAACCAGCTAAATTGTCATGTTGTTTATACCATTCCGTTAGTGTTGATTTTTTCCAACGCTTTAGGAAGGTTAACAAATCGCTTCGGCGCAGACCCCAAGGTTTTGCCGATGGTTCCTGTGCAGTTACAAGATGGTTCGCAATTTTCACAAGGAATTACGCTGCTGCAACAAATGGTGATGGCGAGGGCTTTTCCTGGTGTCAGTTGGGAACAAAGCCAGCATTTGATTAGTGAAGTTTTTGATAGTCCTGATAGTTTAGAAAGGCTGTGCTTAATTAGCGGCGGTCATTTGCGTAACTTGTTAATGTTGTTATTTCGCTGTCTTCAGCAAGAAGACCCACCTTTGTCGCAAGAGTGCGTAAATAGAGTGATTAAACAACGCCGCAATGAGCTAACTTTGGCAATTACGCCCGATGAATGGGAATTACTGCGTGAAGTGGCGCAAGAGAAAAGCTTAAGAGGTCATGAAAGATACGAACTTTTGCTCCGCAGTATGTTTGTATTTGAATACCGGAATGAAGATGGTTCTTGGTTTGATATCAATCCGATTTTGGCTGAAGCTAAGGAATTTAGGTTATGAATCGGCGTATATGAAAAAAGATAAGATTCTCCATAGGGCAATACGCTTGGGTTAGCGCCAAAAGCCTTAAAGTGTGTAGGTTGGGTTGAGGAACGAAACCCAACATTTCCGGGGCTTTGTTGGGTTGCGCTTTGCTTAACCCAACAAAGCAATTTTTCACAAAGCCAAGCGTATTG